>CANTWP010000029.1 GCA_947853245.1 uncultured Bacilli bacterium
TCTTTCGTTTTTTCTATTTTGAACACTGACATAATTACTCTCCTTTCAAATTTAATAAAAAAATTTAACATAAGTTAAATCTATAAATCTAAAAATGGCGTCCTCGATTGGAATCGAACCAACGACCTACAGCTTAGGAGGGAGCTGCTCTACCAACTGAGCTATTCCAGCATTAAAGGAATTATTTGGGAAATTTTAGGACTTTTGTTTTAGATGACATATCTTTCTTAACATTTAAAATAGCATCAAGTAATCTATTATATATTTCTGGTTCTAAAGCATCAGCAAATAAATATCTAATTAGAGATTTATTACAAACACCTTCTTTTGTGAGTATTATATTTCCTTCCTTACTAAGTCTAAAGAAATCTTTCCATTCTTCAATAGAAGACGCTACTTTAGTTTCACTTAAATCTACTTCATAATAAGGTGACAACTCACTTTGTATTCGATCTAATAATATTCGATCAATATAATTCTTATACAATAAACAAGTCCCAATAACGTAACATGAATCTATAACAATTTCTTTTTCATCCATAACAAAATCCCCCGATTATAATTTACAGATTATTTAGTTTTTCCTTTATTTTAGCACTTATCAAAGACATATCTGCCTTACCTTTTACAAGAGGTGTAATTGCTCCCATTACTTTACCCATATCTGAAGGTTTTTCTGGTTTTACTTGTTCAAAAACTTTTTCAATAGTCGCATTAATTTCTTCTTCACTCATTTGTTCTGGCATATATTTAGTTAAAATTTCAATTTCTTTTTCTGTCTTTTCTATTAAATCATTACGATTACCTTTTTCAAATTCTTTAATAGATTCTTTTCTAGTTTTAATTTCTCTAGATATAATACCAATAACTTCATCATCATTAAGTTCATGCTTTACTTTTATCTCTTCCATTTGAATGGCACCTTTAACCATTCTAACTACAGATAAAAGTTCTTTATTCTTATTTTTCATAGCGTTCTTTAAATCATTTAATATCTTTTGTTTCATATAAATTCCTCTTTCCAAAAATAGAACCAAAATGGTTCTACTAATTATCGATATTCTCTACTTTTTTTACGACTATTTCTGATAGCTTCTTGTTTAGCTTTTCTTCTTTTTACTCCAGGTTTCATATAACCTTCATTTCGTTCTCTAACTGCTTTTAGGAGGCCGTCTTTCATATTTTTTTGTTTCATAGTACGTAAAGCACCCTCAACATTGCCATTCTTAACAACTATTGTAGACATTATAATCCCTCCCTTCTTGACTGTCAATATTATAACACTTATATTATTTTATTACAAGAAAATTTTTGACTTTACGTAAAAAAAAGCGACAAACGTCGCTTTTATTTGCAAAAACCACCAATAGAGATGCCTCTAACCCAAGTTCCAAAATACCTACCAGTATTAAATAAACACTCTACCAATACTTCAAAAATAGGTTCTAAAACTGGTATTAAAACTAATATTAATACTATCGTAATTTCTAATTTATATTTCTTTAAAAATGATTTTATATTGGGCATACACTATTACTGCCTATTCTTCTAATAGCGGTCCCTAAACTTCGACCCAAATCTAATAAAGCATTTATTCCACGTACAATTGAATTTAACAAAGTACCAGAAATGGTCCCTCCACCATTTATCATTAATAATTCTGTCTTATATATTTCCATAAATTACCTCCTTTTAATTACATTTTAATGGACGGACATATCCATCAATTACACCTATTAAAAATACAATCCCAGCTCCTATTAGAGTTAATACTCCAATACTTACTCCGCCTCCTTTTATTTGTAATAATTCATTTTTATTTAGTTTCATTCCATCATTCCTTTCCAAATTTTTCTTAATATCGTTGTCTTAGGCAATTTAAATGATATATTCACTAATGCCCCATCTAAAACTTCTTCTAACGGTATAGTAATGGTATTATATATCTTACTTTCTAAATAAATATATTCTCCTATTTTAATATCGTCTTTATCTATTTTAGTTTTATTTACTTTTATCTCAGAATCATAAATGTAAAATAACTTATTATTTTCAAGCACAAAAGAAACATATCCCGCCTCCTTTTCGTAAATACCATTAACCGTATAATAGGGGTTATATTCAAAAAAACAACAAAAACTCATAATTATTATAATAATAAAAATAATCGTTAACCAAAACCCAAGATAATTAGATTGTTTTTTAAATAATATATCTCTACTAAACATTCTTTAGCACATCCTTTACTACTTTTCCTTTAGATAATTCAATAACATGATTATATAAATCCATATTATCTAATCGATGAGAAACAATAACAATCGTCTTATTTCTAAATTTTCTAAATATCCTCTTTAATATTCGTCTTTCTAAATTAGTGTCCATCTGATTTAAGCCTTCATCAATCAGTAAAATCTCAAATTGCTTTAATAACAATCTTCCTAAAATTATTCTTTGTCTTTCACCACCAGATAAATTAAAACCATTTTCCTTGATCATAGAATGTAAATTCAAGTTTCGTAATTGCATAACATGATCAATTTCACATATTTGACTTATTTCTAATATTTCATTGATATTATCACTACCTAAATTATTCATAATACTATCAGTAAATAAAGTCTCTTGTTGAGAAATATACCCTATCTTTTTACTAATAACCTCTTTGGTATAATTATTAATATCGATATCATCGATAAATAAATCATTTGGATTTGCCTCGTAATATTTCATAATTAACTTCAATAATGTACTCTTTCCACTACCACTATTACCAACAATTAATACTTTTTCACTAGGATCAATTGTTAAATTTATATCATCTAAAATTAAATCAATATCATTATGATAAAAACTTAAATTTTTAAACTCTATCTTATTGCCTACAATATTATCAATAATACCTTGATCCTGGTTCTTAATAAAAATACTAAGCATTCGTTTTAAAGCACTTTTAGCTTGTCCAATACTTAAATCCATTTCTATAATATTTCTTAAAGGTCCCAGAAAAGATATTAAAATTGAATAAAACATAATTAAACTTCCTAATGATAAATTATTATCAAATACTAAAAGTGCACCAAAATAAACTACTAAAAATATACTACATTGATATATAATTTCACTTATTATTTGACGGAAATTTACTAAATTAGAAAATTTATAATCCAAATTCAATAATCGATAATATCGACCAGCAAAAGTATTATTGACTCTTTCTTCTAATGAACAATTCTTTATAGTTTCAAAACCACTAATTGCCTCTGTCATAAATGAATTAGTTAAAGCCCCCTGTTCTTGAATACGACTGATATGTTTCTGAAAAAGAGGATTTAACAGTAAAAATACACCAGCATAAAGAATTAAAAATAATATAGTTAAAATCCCTAATTTAATATTAATAAAAAAAAGTAAAACTAGACTCCCAAATATAAATGGTAAATCAGAAAATAGTGAAAAGATAATTCGATATAACATTTGTCGAACATATTCCAGATCATCAAATCTGCTAATTATTTCCCCGGTCGTTCGATTTCTATAATATCGATAAGGAAGGTTTATAATATTACTAAAAACATCACAAGAAATATTCATATCCATTCGACTTTTAAATCTTAGAAAAATCTTATTTTTCAATAAATCCATAACTGCTTTTAATAAATATACAATAATAAATATCAGTAAAATAAACGTTAAATATGATTTAGATGTATTTACATTATCAATCATTAATCTAAAGTAAAAGGACAAAAAGCAAGAAAATAGAGTTATGAATATTGAGGAAACACAAAGAACTAATATAGTCTTTTTTTCTTTTTTTACATAATACATTAGAAATTCGCAACAAGATGTTTCATTAATTATAGGAATAGGTCTTTCTGGTTTTAACTCGATCAAAATATTATTCCATATAGTTAAAAACTCATCCATAGATATTTTATATATTCCTTTGGCTGGATCTCCAATAACCAAATACTTACGTTTAAAATTTATTTTATAAATAACTATATAGTGCCCTAAAGCATTATCAATAGTTACATGAGCAATTATTGGTAACACCAATGTACTATTTAAATCACTTTTAATTCCTTTAGCAGTAAACCCTATTTTTTTAGCAGATTCGATCAAGTGATACGCATCAGTTCCGTATTTTGTTGTTTTACTAAGTTCTCGTAACTGTTCTAAAGGAACATAGCCCTTATAAAATTTTATTATCATAAGTAAACATGCTGGACCACAATCTTTTAATCCCTCTTGTTTAATAAATGGATATTTTTTCATATCTTACCTCCCTACAGTTAAGATACAATATAAAAATAGAATATCCTTTTTAAAACATAAAAAAAATGAAAAATTTTTCATTTTCTTAAAATTATTACTTTTTTACTACCATAAGTTCTTTCTTTTAATACTGTAAAATCTTTATTATTAATAATTTCTGTTTCTAATTCACAAATTATTACACCAGTGTCAGCAAGTAAGTTATAACTATTTATCTTATCTAAACAATTATTAATTAAATAAAATTGATAAGGCGGATCTAAAAAAATAATATCAAACTTTAAATTTTTTTTCTTAAAATTTAATAATGCCTCTTCATAATCACTCTTTACAATTTCATATTCTTCATTAACGTGTAATTTCAATATATTTTTCTGAATTGTATCAATTGCAATTTTATTATGATCAACAAAATAACACTTTTTAGCCCCATTACTTAAGGCTTCTAATCCAAGATTCCCAGAACCCGCAAATAAATCTAAACAAACACTATCTTTAATCTTATCTTGAATCATAGCAAATAAAGATTCCTTTACGCGATTCATTGTTGGTCTTGTACCAATTATATCATCACCAGTAAAACTTAAGCCACGATATTTACCACTAATTATTTTTAAATTACCTGCCATTTATATCACCAAATATATTGTACCATATTTATTTTAAAGAAGACATAATTGTCCCAACCATTTCTAGCATTTCTAAAGCTTTACTAATACGATCGGTTGGTCTTAACCTATAATCTTCTTTAACTTTTTCCTCAAACAACGCAAAATTAGAAGAATTTCTATTTAACTCTTTATACCAATAAGAATGTGTTCTAAGATATCTTAAATAATTGGGATTATTTTTAATTTTAAATTGTAATTCTAGACTCATTAATCCTCAAAATGTTTATAAATAGGTCGTGGTTTATAATCTTCTTTTGTTGGTTTCAAATCTTTCTTAGAAAAATCTTGAACCATTCCAACCACTCTTTGAATATTATTAATTCCTGATTGTACACTATCTAAATCAATGCCTTTAACCCAATTAATTACATCATTAAAAGATAAAGTAGAAGCCGCTGCTCCAGCTGCTACCCCAGTTACTACCGTATCCTTTAAATAACTTGACCATACACTATCATCAGTACCATATATGTCATACATTTCATAAAACTTTTGCCATGTCATTTCTCCATTTTTAACAAACTTCATTAAGCTTGGATTTTCCCTAACAAAACTTTTAAACTCTGTTTTTTTATCCATGATAACCACCTAATATAGTGTATGCAAATAAAATAATTTGTTAACTAATTATATCAGCTTCAATATAAGGATAAGCAACTTTTTTTAAGTAAACTTTAACATCTTTGTGTAATAACTCTTTACAACCATTTGCTTTAATATATAAATAGTTACCAGTATGACCATATAAATAATTTTCTTTAATAACCTCTGGTATAAATACTATTTTTTTATCTATAAATTTATTCATATGTTCTATTTCTAATGTTTTAGATAAAGTAATTAATCTTTTAACTCTATCTTTTTTGACGACTTCACTAACATGCCCTGGCAGTGTTTCTGCCTTAGTGCCTTCTCGAAGTGAATATGGAAAAACATGAATCTTACTAAATTGACAGATTTTTGAAGTCATTAAAGTTTCTATAAAATCTTCTTCTGTTTCACCAGGAAAACCAACAATAATATCAGTAGTAATCGAAATATTAGGTCTAATACTTCTAATTTGTTTTAATTTATTTATAAAATATTCCTTATCATACTTACGATTCATTAATTTTAATACATGATCAGAACCCGCTTGTAATGGAATATGTAAATGATCAACTAAAATAGAATTATTTTTTAATACTTCTAGTACTTGATCATTTAATTCTGTAATTTCAATTGAAGAGATACGAAGACGTTCCAATCCTTTAATTTTTAAAACATCTATTAATAAATCCGATAAATGATAATTATCAAACTCTGCACCATAATTACCAGTATGAATTCCCGTTAATACCACTTCTTTATGACCATTTTTAACTAAATTATTAATTTCATCTATTACTTCTTCTTTTGGTTTACTTCTAACATTACCTCTAGTATAAGGAATTATACAATAAGAACAAAAATTATTACAACCATCTTGAATCTTTACAAAAGCCCTAGTATGTTCAAAATTATTTAATTTCATATCCTCAAATTCTGTATTTGTTAAATCATAAATATCAATAATTTGTTTTTTATTAATAAAATATTCTTTTAAATATTGGACTATTTTAGTCTTATTTTTATTTCCTATAATAATTTTGACCCCAGGTATATCTTTTACCTTAGTTATATCTTTTTGACACAAACACCCGCAGACAACTATAATAGCTTGTTCATTAAATCTATGTATCTGTCTTACTACTTTAAGAGACTTATTATCAGCAGTATTAGTTACAGTACAAGTATTAACAATGCAAATTTCTGCTTCTTTTGGATTATCAGTTTTTTTATAACCAACATTACTCATCAAATCAGATATAACATTACTTTCATACGTATTAACCTTACAACCTAATGTACTAATATAATATTTCATACTACCACGTCTTTCTAAATAAATTAATTCTAACATTACAACGATATTTTGTCAATAAAAAAGCCCGAAGGCTTAATTGTTGCGAAATGCTCTCAATGTCTTTAAAAATTCATCATTAGGATCAACATCACTAGATATATTTATTATATCATCTTCTTCAGAGTCTTCTTCTGTTTTAAAAGATGATATTTTAGGATAACTGATATTACTATTTTGACGGCCATAAATAGGAGAAATAAATTCAGAATTTTTAAATTTAGAAGACGGTTGTTTTACTGGTTGTTGTTCCGCTATTTCTTTAATAGCGGAAACAGTATTAACTGAATCAATTTCCTCTCTTCGCCAAATATCATGGTTATCTTTTGGAGTAGTCATTTCAAAATATTCATCTGGAATATTTTTTTCTTGCTTAACTGAATATATATCTTCATCAACAACAGGAATAACATTATCTATTTTTTGAACACTTTCATCCTTAGTTACAAAGTTTTCTTCTGCTGGATCAAATTCTATTTCTGTTTTTGGCAACTTGATTTCATCTATAAAAATAGGTTTATCATCAGCTTCAATTCGTGGCACATTAGTAGTAGATAATACATCACCTGTACTACTAACATTGATTACATTAATTGGTTCTTTAGTATCAGTTTTAACAGCATTAACTAATTCTTGATAACTAATAATAGCCTTTTCCTCTTGTTCTTGCTCAAAATTAGCAACTGGATCTACATCTTTTAACTTGTTTTGTTCTTGTTCTTGCATTTTAGCGATCATCGATTCAAGATCAACATGTTTTTCAATTCTAGCTTTTTCTTCATTTGCTTCTTTTTGTCTTTCTTTTTTCTTTCGATCATTTTTAACAATTAAATAAATAATTAAAGATAGTAATGCTAATCCAATAAGCAAGCCAATATAATAAACAATAGGATTACTTTTAATATTTTCGATTAAGTCAACCATAATATCACTCCATAAATTCATAATTAATTGAGCTTAAAACAAACAATGGTGCCGTTTCAACACGCATTATTCTATTACCAAAGGTAACTGGTTTAAAATCATGTGAAATTAACAATTTTTCCTCACTAGGACTTATGCCACCCTCTGGTCCAACTACTATAATAATTCTATCATAATTTTTAATAGATTGCAAAAACATTTTTATAGTATTATCTTTTTCTACTGTACTACATAACATTTTAGCGCCATCTATGTCAAATATATCATGCCAACTTTTTAATTCAGTAATAATAGGAATAGTAACTCGCATAGATTGCTCACTAGCTTCTTTACAAATACGAGTCCATCTATCAATTCTCTTCGTTTCTTTACTTTTATCTAACTTGATAATACTTCTTTCCATATCAATAGGAATTATTTTACTAACACCTAATTCTGTAGCTTTCTGTAAAATATAATCCATCTTACTTTCTTTAAGAAGAGGAATTATTAATATGATCTCTTTGCTTAAATCTTTTTGACTGTCTAACTTAGTCATTTTATTTACAATTATATTATTACCTACAAATGCTAAAGAACATAAATATACTTCATTTTTAAAAACAACTTCAATATTATCATTGTCGGTCATTCTCATAACAGTTTTAATATGATAATAATCAGCATCATTTAAAAGAAAAGTATTACCATTTTGTTTATTTGTAAAATATCTTTGCATAACTCACCTACATAAAGAATCCCATGTATATTAAAAATCCTATAAAAATTGTCGTTAAAATTATGCCATTAATTCTATCACTTTTATTAGATTTATATTTTAAACCTAAGGCCATAGTAATCAGCATTCCACCTATTAAACCTCCAATATGGGCAGCATTATCTATTCCCGGTGTTATAAAACCAATTACTAAATTTAAAATAATAACTGGAATTACTTGAGAATGAATTAAGTTTCCTAAATATACACGATAGTGATAACCAAAGTATAACAATGAACCTAATAATCCAAATATTGCTCCACTCGCTCCAGCACTTATTCCTGTTGTAAATAACAATGACATTAAGTTACCACATAATGCACTTACTAAATAAACCGTTAAAAATTTAGGTTTTCCTAAAAAACTTTCTAATTGACTACCAATTATATAAAGAGCATAGTTATTAAAAATTAAATGCAATAAACCAATATGTAAGAATGCACTAGTAATTAATCTATAATATTCACCAGCTTTAATAAAATCTGGAACACTAGCTCCAAAGCGAATTAAAGTAATAACATCCTCACTACCATTACCAAATATGTACATAAGTAAGAATATAATAACGTTTAAACCAATCAATGTATAAGTAACAATTGGTTTTTTTTGACTAAAAACATCTTCAGCTTTAATATTCTCATCACGATTCTTTTCATTAATTTCTTTAGTCAACTTAATAAATAAGTTTAAACCATCTTCCTTAAAATCAGTATTAGCAGTAATATCTGGAAAATACTTTGTAACAGATTGATACTTATCTAAATCTTTAATTTCCTTTACATCTACCGCTATTAAATTATCTTGAAAATTATTCGCATCAAAATGAACATTTTCACCCAAATTTATAAATATACTTAAAGTATTTAAATTTAAAGAAAAAGTTTTTTTCTTAATACGCTTTACGATCTGTTTAGTACGAAAAATATCAAATTCAAATTGTTCATCATTATGAATATAATTACTAACAATTCTAACTATTTTATAATCTTCTTCTAAGTTTTCCAACCAAATTTCATTTTTTGCCCCGTGTAAGACGATTGGATTGTAACTTTTTTCTGTAATAAAGTAATGAAGTAATTTCATTACCAATTCATCACTTTTTTCAATTACTGTTGTTTCCATATATCACCATTTTCTATTCATTACGAAATTTATCAACTATATTATTAAAACACTCTGGAGTTTCACTATCAAAAGAAACATACTCTTTTGTAGTTGGATGAATAAATCCTAATTCCTTGGCATGTAAACACTGTCCACTTTCATCAATTAATTTTCTTCTACCATAAACAGGATCGTTAACTACTGGATGACCGATATAATTCATATGAACACGAATTTGATGGGTACGACCTGTTTCTAAAGTGAGTTCAATTAAAGTTGCTTCTTTAAATCTTTCCAAAACTTTGAAATGAGTCACAGCA
Organism: uncultured Bacilli bacterium; assembly: GCA_947853245.1. Classification (GTDB taxonomy): domain Bacteria; phylum Bacillota_I; class Bacilli_A; order RF39; family UBA660; genus SIG204. The sequence goes on from CANTWP010000029.1 coordinate 10,001, forward strand.
GGTTTAGAATTTTTAGCAGTAACCGCCATTTTTTTACGATCGCTTTCATCCCTACCAATTGGTGCATCAATCGTTCCAGTATCATTTGAAATAACTCCCCAAACAAGCGCTAAATACTTACGATGATTTGTTTTTTCCTCAAATTGGCTTGCTAAAAATTCATGAGCTTTATTGTTTTTAGCAATTACTAATAAACCAGTTGTATAAGCATCAATTCTATGCACAATGCCTGGTCTGAATTCACCATTTATATCACTTAAACTTTTAGAATGATATAAAAGACCATTAACTAAAGTACCAGAATTATTACCAACCGCAGGATGTACCACTACTCCATTAGCTTTATTTACTACAATAATATCATTATCTTCATAAACTATATCTAAGTCCATAGCCTCTGGTTCAGCACTCATTTCTTCTATAGCGGGTTCCTCAATAGTAATTTCGTCACCTGATTTTAACACATAGCTATTTTTTACAGCTGTACCATTAACAAGTATATTTTTATCTTTTAACATTTTTTGAATTTTACTTCGACTATAATCTGTATTATTAGTTAAATACTGATCCAATCTTTTTTTACATTCATCAGTTATCTTTAACGTCTTCACTTTTTTTGCCTCCAAACTGTAATATAAGTATTGCTAGTACAGACAATACAATACATATATCCGCAAAATTAAAAACAGGAAAATTATATTTAAATATTTGAAAATCTAGGAAATCTACAACATAACCCCGAAATATTCTATCAATTAAATTACCCAAAATTCCTCCTATTAATACTCCATAAATAATTTTCTCTAACTTTTTTAATTCAGTATTTTTTATAAAGAATAAATAGATTGCTACTAAAGCAAGTAATGAAAGTAATATTAAAGCAAATGTATTTCCGGTTAGAAAGCTCCAAGCAGCTCCAGTATTATGTACACGAATTATCGAAAAAAAATTAGGTATTACTACTATGCCTTCATATAATTTAAAATTGATAGTTATCAAAAGTTTAATAAACTGATCAATAATTAAACAAATTAATGAAATACTACAAATCTTTTTCATTTCATCACCAAGTACATTATATCAAAAATGACTTAAAAATACTAGTCCACTAAAAAAAGTCACAAATAATGTGACTTAATTATAAATTAAAATTTATTTATCTGCACATCTATAAAAGTTATCACTAGTTATATCTTTACAAGTTCCACTTTCTATTAAATTATGTTCTCTTAAAAATTCACTTATACACTCTGTCCCTTTTCCTAAAGTACAACTTAAAGTAAAATCATCATATTTATTTTCTTTGTTATACTCTCTTATCTCTCTTATTTTTTTTGCGTCTAACTTTATTACATATAACGGTTCTTTTTTATATACCTCTTCTGTTGTTACTCCTCTATTATTCGTTATATATTGATTTATCGCTTCGATATTCCAATTTAATCCTGGTGTACGTCCTTTTCCATCTTGCCCTGGAAATGGATAGTTTAAATTTATTGGTCTATAAACCATCTTTATCTTTGGCATTGGAAAACTATTATCTGGATCTCCACAATAATTATTACTTGCTGTTGGTTTACAATGATTCTTGATATTTCTTTCTACTATCTTATATGGACAGCTTATTATATTTAAATCTCTATCTATATTATACTTATTATCACTATACATTCTTATGATATTCTTAAATTCACTCGTAAATATATTTTTATAATCGATATTATAATTATATTCTCCAGTTGTGGTTAGTATTGGTGTTGTAAGCATCGCTCTTCCATTATCATAGTATTCTTCTTCTTCGATGTTTTCTATGCCATATATATTATTCATACTAATATATCTATTAGTATTTCCTAATAATGCATAATCAAAGGTATTCTTATATCCATATTTAAATCCATCCAAATTATATTCTGTCTTTATTAATGTAGATGTTAATTTATAATCTGAAAATGTAGTATTTAAATTTATTTCCTTTTGATTTTCTGAATCTTTAGCTGCATCAACTTTGCTATCCATTTTATTATAATTTATCTCTAATGTGGTACATCTACCTTTAACACTATTCTCTCCAACATATGCTTCTGCATTTATTTCTGCTGAACAATTAGTGTCTATATAACTTATGATTCTGTACACATTTCTCCTGTAGTTGTTCCTGGACATAAAATTTCACGTACACCACTTCTTCTACACGAACTTTCAATCTTCTTTTCAACTATTTGATCTAACTTATCTTCGTCTATTACATAATTACATGTCTTCTTATGATATACCGTTGGACCTATTCCCTGAATATAGCTTCCCGCTAAAATTCCTGTTTCACTTATCGGATTAAATGTATTTACAGTTGGCCAAGTTGCCACATAATATTTTTCATTACATTGTATATCACAAATAGTATAGCCTGAATATTCTACTTTAGCATAACCACTCGTAGAACAATTTTGATATTCATAAACTATTCGATCGTTACAAGGATCTACTACTGGCTCTAATACTTTACATGCTTCTATATCTGGAGTTGGTATAATTGGTTCACAATTACCTGTAGTAGGGTTCCAATCTTCAGAATATTCATCACAGCCAAAATTATTTCTATAATTTCCAAACCACAAAGTACCTATTCCATAAGCATTATTAACACTTGTAAAATCGGTATTATGTCTAATTGAATCTAAAGTGTCCTTAACACGACCTTCTCCATCAATAAGAGTTGCCTCACTTAAATAAATAGACATTGCAAATTTAGCATCACCCCAGGAACCACTTGTTCTAAATAAAGACTTAGCTCCACCAAAGTTCTTATCAGTAACTGAATTATAAATTTGTTGTAATTCATAATATGTTCCTATATATAATTTACCAGTACTATTTTTTAATATAGTGATTGGTTCTACTATCATATAATAATTTTCACTACTTATTATAC
>CANTWP010000030.1 GCA_947853245.1 uncultured Bacilli bacterium
TAAACAAGAAAAAAATCAATCCTAATTTAGAATTGATTGTCTATTTATTCTCGAAACTAATAAATAAGTTCGAGCGGATTTCCCTATGGTGGAGCTGAGGAGAATCGAACTCCTGTCCAAACATATCTTTCTATTAATATCTACAAGTTTAGTTGATTAATAAATGTCCTAATCTATAAAGTAACCAACAACAAATAAATTAGTAAGCTTATATTATTCATCTATACTTATAAGCTTTAGTATAAATATATTCTACTAAATCGAGCCTCTAAATATCCTGTAGAAAAAGATAAGAAGAAGCGCTTTCTAAATTTCTATTAAGCGAAAGCTAATTGATTTCTGTTTCCAGTTATTATTTTGTGCACTTAGCGTGTGCCTCCGACCTGCAATTAATAGTCATCTATATCTGTCGAAACCTGAACAGCCCCGTACAAGAAATATTATATCATAAATAATACTTTTTTCAATATCTTTTATATGTCTTAACTTTATCTTGTATAATATCAGATTTTTTATAATTATAAGTACAGTCATATGTATTATTACTATATGAATAAGCATCTGATTTATCACTATTAACTTTAGAATTATATATTTCCCTTTTATTAGAATAAGTCTTATTTTGTATACTAACATAACGATTAGAATTCACATTATAATTATTATCAATCATTAAATCATATATTTGTTCCCAATACTCATTACTAACAGAATACTTTTTTAACCATTTAATATATACTTTACTAATAACAGATAAGGAAATACTAGCAATACTTAAACCACCATACATAATTAAAAACACTTCAGCATAATATTTACCTAATATTACTGGTATACTAGCTCCACAAGCACAGATAATAGCACATATACTAGCAATCATAAAATATTTATTCATGTATTTAATATTTTTATTTATAGATCTACTTCTATTACTAGCCATTCCCAGTAAACTAATTATTTTAGAATCATTAATACTAATTTGATAATTTTTATTATTATAATCAGTTATAATTAATCTATTATTTTCGATTTTAGAGTTCTTTATTTTAAACATAATTGCACACCCCTTTTTTGTATCACACAAGGCCATATAATATCACCAAATTGAGTATTTGTCAAAAAAAGAATTATCAAATTAATGATAATTTCTTATTTTTCTTCATGAATTTCTTCAATAATGTCTTCTATTTTCTTTCCATATTCAATAGATTCATCAAACACAAAAGTTAATTCTGGAATATGACGGATATCGACACGATCATGCAATAAATGTCTAATATATCCACTAGCATTCTTTAAAGCCTTATCAGTTTCTTTTTGGCGAGAACGATCTAACACAGTATAATATACTTTAGCAAAACTCAAATCATTTGTAACTTTACAATCAGTAATTGTAACAAATTTAATATCTGAATCTTTTATTTCAGTTGCTAAAATATAACTAATTTCTTTTACTAGGTTACTACCTATTCTATCAATTTTTATACTCATGTTAAATTACCTTTTAATTTCTACCATTTCATAAGCTTCAATATTATCGCCAATTTTAATATCTGAATAATTCTCAATTGTTATACCACATTCTAAACCTTTTTTAACTTCTTTAACTGAATCTTTTTCACGTTGTAGTGAACCTATTTCGCCATCATAAATAACAACGCCATCACGAATAACTCTTGCTTTACTATTATTTTTAATAATACCATCAGTTATATAAGAACCTGCAATTGTTCCAACTTTAGAAAATTTAAATAATTGTCTAACCTCCGCTGTTCCAAGAACTTTTTCTTCATAAATAGGATCTAACATACCTTTCATAGCAGCTTCCATTTCTTCTACTGCTTTATAAATAATGTTATATAATCTAATTTCTACACCTTGTTCTAAAGCATAATCCTTTATATTATTAGATGGTCTTACATTAAAACCAATAATAATAGCATCAGAAGCTTTTGCTAAAACAATATCACCTTCAGTAATAGCACCTACACTACTACGAATAACATTTACTTTAACACCTTCTACTTCAATTTTCTCTAAAGAATTTTTTACAGCCTCACTACTACCATTAACGTCTGCTTTAATAAGTACATTAATTTCTTTAACACCCTCTTGAATTTTAGAGAATAGATCATCTAAACTAACAGATGTTTTACTAGCATTTTCTTTCTTACGTAAATTATCTTTTCTTTCTTCCGCTACGGCACGAGCCTCTTTTTCTGATTCAAAAGCCATAAACTTATCACCAGCAGTAGGTACAGCATTAATTCCTGTTATTTCAATTGGTTGACTTGGTAAAGCCATTGTAATTTCTTCATTTTTATCATTTTTTAAAGTTCTAATTTTACCAAATGCAGTACCCACTACAATTGGATCTCCTAAACGTAGCGTTCCATTTTGAACAAGTAATGTTACTACAGGTCCTACTTGTTTATCAAGACGTGATTCAATAACAGTACCTAAAGCATAACGACTTGGATTAGCACGATAATTTTCCATATCAGCAATTAATAAAATGTTTTCTAGTAGTTCATCTACACCTGCTCCACTTTTTGCAGATATTTTATTATATAATGTATCTCCACCCCATTCTTCTGGAGTAAGTCCATATTCAGTAAGTTCGGTCATAATACGATCTGGATTAGCACTAGGCTTATCCATTTTATTAATAGCTACTATGATTGGTACATTTGCCGCTTTAGCGTGATCAATAACCTCTTTAGTTTGAGGCATAACACCATCATCTGCTGCTACAATAATTATAATTATATCAGTAATACTAGCACCTCTAGCACGCATTTCGGTAAATGCCGCATGACCTGGTGTATCAATAAATGTAATTAATTTTTCATTATATTTTACTTGATAAGCACTAATTGCTTGAGTAATTCCACCAGCTTCACCTTCTGCTACACTAGTCTTTCTAATTGTATCAAGTAAAGTTGTTTTACCATGATCTACATGTCCCATAATTGTTACTACCGGTGGTCTAGACATTAAATCTTCTTCATTATCAACTACTTCATAGTTTTCAAAATTACTTACATCCATAGTTTCTTCCTTTTTTAATTCTTTTCCATATTCAAGAACTAAAATTGCAGCATTTTCAAAACTAATTGGTTGATTAATTGTAGCCATAATTCCAAGATTAAATAATTTTTTAATAATCTCAGCACTACCTATTCCTAAAGATTCCGCTAAAGCACCAATAGTCATTCCATCTTTATATAGTACTACATTACTATCTTGATTTGCTTTATTAGAAATAAGTTTCTCTTTATTCTTATACATTTGTTTCTTTTTATTTGCGAAATCTTTCTTTACATTACTTGAAGTATTATTATTTTTCTTTTTTAATTTTTGTTTTGCTATTGTATTATCAATATCAATTTTAGTTGTTTCAACAATCTCTTCAACAATTTCTTCATAATCATCGGTAATTGTTTCGTTATCATCATAATTATCACTATCTGGATTACTTAATTCACCATCTAACATAGTAATATCTTCATCACTCAACAAATCATCTTCACTTGAAACACTTATTCCTAAATCTTGACATTTTTTTAACACATAATCTACAGTTTTGTTTACATCTTCTGCATATTCTAAAACTGTCATCATAATATGCACCTCTTTTCTTTAATTTTATGTTACTTTACTATACTAGTATATCCTAAGAACAGTAATATTATTATCATAAATTATAGACAAATTTATAAATTTAATTGTAAAGTTTTACCTTTACTTTCATACTTTCGATAAGTTACACCACAAGTATCTAGCATTTTCTTAGAAGCAATTACTCCATCAGTATTGGCATACTTATCATTCATATAAATTATTTCCTTAATTCCTGATTGAATAATCGCTTTTGCGCATTCATTACAAGGAAATAATGCCACATATATTTTACAATTTCTAACTGGATATGGTGAATTTAATATGGCATTTAATTCAGCATGACATACATAAGCATATTTAGTATTTAAGAAGGCGCCTTCTCTTTCCCAATGCATGCAAGAATCATCATTATAACCTCTAGGTGCGCCATTATATCCTGTTGATACAATTTTATTATCTTGATCAACAATACAAGCACCAACTTGCGTAGATGGATCTTTACTACGTTCGGCTGCTAAAAGAGCAACCCCCATAAAGTATTCATCCCAACTAATATAGTCTTTTCTTTTCATCACAAACTACCTCACTAATTCTTTTAACTTTTCAAAAACCTCACTTGGAACTTCAGTTTCTAAAATTCTATTAAGTACTTTAGAAGTCATTGCTTTTTCAATTACTTGTAAATCTTTTTTTAAATAAGCACCGTGTCCATTAGTTCGACCAGTTTCATCAATTACAATGTTACGTTCAGGAGTTCGAACAACACGTACAAGTTCTGCCTTAGGAAATTTTTCACGAGTAACAACGCAAGTACGCATTGGAATCTTTTTTACTTTCATGACTATTCTCCTTTACTCTACAATATTAATACCAGCTTCTCGGGCTTGTTCAAATGTTTTAACATCTAATTTATAGTGTGTAAGACGTGCCGCTAAACGAACATTCATACCCTTCTTACCAATAGCAAGTGATAAATTATCATTATTAACAACTACTAAAGCTTCATGATCTTTTTCATTAGTAATAAATACATGTACATCTTTTGCTGGGCTTAATGCGTTAGCAATAAATTTACTTGCATCTTTATCATAGTTAATAATGTCTAACTTTTCGCCACCTAGTTCTTTTAAAATATTGGCAATACGCATTCCTTTTTCACCAATACAAGCGCCAACGGGATCAACATTTGGATTCTCTGAATATACAGCTACTTTACTACGATTTCCCGCATCTCTTGCAACACTATATACTAGTATTGTTCCATCATTAATTTCTGGTATTTCAAGTTCAAGTAATCTTTTAACAAATCCATAATGATTTCTAGATAAAAGAATTAAAGAACCTTTAGAACCATTTTCTACTTTACTAATATAAACTTTAATATTGGAACCCATTTTAATATTTTCACCAGGAATAATTTCAGTCTTAGGTAAAATACCTTGTGTTCTTCCTAAATTTATATAGTAATTACGAACATCTTCCATTTCAACAGTTCCAGTTACCATTTCATCTTGTTTATCGCTAAACTCATCAACAATAGCATTTCTTTCAGCTTCTCTAATCTTTTGAATAACTACCTGTTTAGCAGTAGCAGCCGCTACACGACCAAAGTCTTTTGGTGTAACCTCTTCTTCAATAGTTTCTCCTACCTCAATATCAGAAACAATAGCACGTGCTTCAGTTAATGGAATATGAATTCTTTCATCAAAAATAAATGGTTCTTTTTCATTTGCCTCAGTTTCTTCATCTGTCGCTTCTTGTTCTTCTTGCTTTTCTAATAAATCCCATTCTTCTAATTCTTCATAATTATCAGGGACAACTGTCTTAAATGAATAAACATGAATTTCTCCACTATCTCCATTTACATCAACTCTAACATTTGATAATGAATGATAATTTTTCTTATAAGCAGAAGTAAGAGCAAGTTCCATTGCTTCTAAAATAACACTTTTTTCAATACCTTTTTCTTTAACTACTAAATCTAAGGCATTTTTAAATTCTTTACTATTCATCCTTATCACTTCCTTTTTCTTTTGAACAAACATCTAAGATGTAATTTTCCTCAATTGGATCTTCTTTATCTAATATTGGATTAATCAAATTACAAACAGTTACACAATCATCAACTGTTACAAATCCTTGTTTGTCAATAATTACACGAAGAAAATTAGTATTATTCTCTTTTTCAAAAACAATTGAATCTAACTTATAACCATTTTCTTCTATTACTGGTTGTATCAATAATCTTATTTTTTCTTCCATACAAATACCTCCTAACTAAACTAAAGAGTGGGCTACCCCACTCTTATATGTCCAATACGCTTTAAGTATACCATAAAAAAAAGTTTTTGTATAGCTTTTTTGATGTTTTATTAAGATGTTACAGCTGTTACTTGGCCATATTGGAACTCAAACTGAATAGATATAAATTTGTCTTCATCTGTGACAGGGTATGTTCCATTATAAGTAAAAGTTAAATTTAACGTCTTATTATCTTTAGCTAGTAGAATATCTCCTGGATTTATAGTAGATCCATCACTATAAGTTAGACTATATCCTATTTTATATGTTGCATATTCAGATGCATTTGCTGGTCCCCACTTTAATAATTTAGCATCTATAGTACCACCATTTACTATTTTAAATGAATAAGTAATACTATCACCAGGTTGAGTTAAGGATGCATAAATATTTAATGTTTTATTATCATTTAATAGTTCTACTTTTTCTGATTTAGCAGAACCAGTAGTATTATATACCGAAGGTGAATTCAAATAAATATACCAAGTTCCGCCCTTTTGATTAACATTACCACTTACTATTAATTGAGAATTTAAAGCAGCATACGCTACTGTCACAGTAAATACTAAAAGGGCTATTGTTGACATTACGATATACTTAATTTTTTTATTTTTATCTCTCCTCATAACTCTACCTTCCTATCTTATACATATAGTAATTTTATCATAAGAATTAAATATATTCAAGTATATAGTAATTTTATTTTTTGTTTTGTTAACATTAAAAATAGTGTATAATAAATTAGGAGGATAAATTTATGACAAAAAAGAAACATATTGAAAACAGAAAAACAAATACTTTAAAAACAGTAATATTCTTATACTTATTTTTAATAGTTATTCCATTTTTTATTATAGATCTTGGAGGGTATACTATTACTTGTAAACCAATTATAGTAAGTACTATATCATTTTTCTATAGTTTACTTAGTTTTTTAATAGCGATACTAACTTATAAAAACTTAAATAAATTAAAAGATAAAGATTTTGAAATAAGAAATTCTTCTTTAAAAAAAGGACTATTAGTAATATTTATTTATTTTTTTACATCTGAATTTGAAGCTATACCACTTCTACTATTAACAAAAGATATTAATACATTACCATTATTCGTTAAAACTATATATTTAAGTATATATGAGATACTTCAAATTAGTTTAATAATTTTTATTCTAAAAGATGAAATAAAAAAATGTATTAAAGATATCAAAAAAAATCATAAACAATACTTTGCTAGCTGTGGTAAATATTATTTATTTGCGATAATTATTATGATGTGTAGTAATTTAATAATTAGTTTTATTAATTCTGGGAATATTGCTGGTAATGAACAAGCAGTCAGAAATGCTCTTAAAACGGCTCCATTATATATGTATTTTAGTGCTGTTATAATTGCACCTATTCTAGAAGAATTAACTTTTAGACAAGGAATTAGAAATATATTCTCTAATAATAAAACTTTCATCATTACATCTGGTCTTGTCTTTGGTGGATTGCATCTATTAGGTAATATCAATAGCGCCATTGATTTACTTTATTTAATTCCTTATTCTGTACCTGGTTTTGCATTTGCTTATATGCTTACTAAAACAGATAATGTTCTAGTCCCAATTGGCTTTCATTTCTTACATAATGGAATTACAATGTCTCTACAAATATTATTAATGTTTTTGGGAGCCTAGATTTTTTTTACAATATGTGATAGGATCTCTTTAGGTGGAATTATGAAAGAAAAAAGAAATCATCCTATTTTAAAGTTTCTATTTATTATTTTATTAATTATATTTTCTTTTCTACTTTATAGTAGATTTGTATCGACTAGTGGTTTAAAAATAAAAGAATATAAAATTACTAATTCAATTATTACTGATAATATCAATGGTTTTAAAATCGTACATCTAAGTGATATTCATTATGGTAGTATAATTAATAGTAAAAAATTAGAAAAAATTGTTGATAAAATTAATTTAATAAATCCTGATATCGTTGTTATTACAGGAGATCTAATCGATAAAGATACTAAATTAACTAATGAAGATCGAATTTCTATAATCAATAATTTAACTAAGATAAATGCAAGTATCGGTAAATACGCAATTAGAGGTAATCATGATTATAACTTTAATGAATGGGAAAGCATTATCGTTAATGGAGGCTTTACTAATTTAGATAATAATTATGACTATATATATAAAGATGGATACGATCCAATACTTATTGCGGGTCTTAGTTCTCTAGTAGATAAAGAAGATGTTATTAATCGTTTTAACAAATTAAATAATAATATTAATAATAGTAAAATTAATTCTATTTACAATATCTTATTAGTTCATGAAACTGACTTTGTAGATAATATAGATATATCTAAATACAATCTAATATTAGGAGGACACTCCCATAATGGCCAAGTAAGACTTCCATTTATTGGAGCAATCATTAAACCAAAGGAATCTCAAAAATATTATGATGAATACTATAAATTAGATAATACCGACTTTTATATTTCTAGTGGCTTGGGTACATCAGAATTAGACTTTAGATTCTTTAATCGTCCTTCATTTAATTTCTATCGTTTAAATAACAAATAAAAATTTGACATTAAGTCAAATTTTTATATTTCTATTAAAAAACAATTGCGATTAAATTACCAGAACCTTTATTTACTAGTTTAGAAAGAGTTTGTTGTAACTTATATCGAGCATTTTCTGGTAGCATAGAGAGTTTAGCTTGAATTCCTTCTTTAACAATCACATCTAAACTACGACCAAAGATTTCACTTTTCCAGATACTATCAGCATCGTTATCATAATCTTTCATAATATAATTTATTAATTCTTTACTTTGTAATTCTGAACCAATTATAGGTTCAAAAGTTGATTCTACATCTACTCTAACCATATGAATAGATGGTGCTACTGCTTTTAATTTAATACCATAGCGACTACCTTGCTTGATTATTTCTGGAGTATCCAATTTCATATCAGCAAGAGTTGGCGATGCTACTCCGTAACCAGTTGTTTTAACCATTTTAAGAGCAGTCTTTATTTGATCATACTCAGTCTTAGCCTCATTATATTCTTGAAACATATTAAGTAATTGCGTCTTACTAGTAATATCAACACCAATAATTTCTTTTAAAACTCGATTATACAAATCATCTGGTGCTTGTAAAGATACTGTTACTTCTCCAGTTGCGGTATTGACATCTGATAGATATGCTTTACTAATATATTCACAATCACTAAAATGCGCAGTGATATTTTCAACATCTCTAAGTTTATCTACTTCAATAACACTTTCTCTTATCTTCTCAATATAGACCTTTTTTAACCAGTTATCTGGATTTAAACATGCAATCCATTCTGGCATATTTACTTTTACTTCTAATACTGGAAATTCATAAAGTGCTTCTCTTAAAATAGAATAAATATCCTTTTCTACCATTTGTTCTACACTAACTGGTAAAACAGGAACACCATAATTATCTTTTAAGCTCTCCGCTAATCTCTCGGTTTCTGGTAACATCGGATGGGTAGAATTCAAAAGTACTATAAATGGTTTACCTATTTCTTTTAATT
>CANTWP010000031.1 GCA_947853245.1 uncultured Bacilli bacterium
CTAATGATCAAACAATACTTGATGTAGCTCATAAAAAAGGAATTAAAGCTCGTCGTGGTAGAGCGGGAGCTGCTAATATTATTCCGTCTTCTACAGGTGCGGCTAGTGCTTTAGGACTTGTTATTCCTGAACTAGCTGGTAAATTAGATGGTAGTGCATTAAGAGTTCCTGTTACTGATGGTTCAGTAGTAGATTTAACTTTAGAATTATCAAAAAATGTTACTAAAGAAGAGATAAATGAAGTATTTAAAAATAATACTAGTGAAACCCTTGCTTTTACAATAGATCCAATTGTTTCTAGTGATGTAATTGGTGAAACAACAGGTGCTTTAGTAGATGGATTACTTACTGATGTACTTGAAGTGGATGGAAAACAACTTGTTAAAGTAATTGCTTGGTATGATAATGAGTTAGGTTATAGTGCCCAAATGGTTAGAACTGCTAAAGTTTTAATGAAATAATTTAAAATAAAAAATAGAAATAATTTTTAAAAATTTCTATTTTTTTAAATTTTAAAAATAATAAAAAGAATCATGTTATATTTCAAATAGAGGGATATATAAAAATTTTAACTGAAGTATGATAAAAAACCCTTGATAGACAAGGGAAAAATTTTTAATAGAGCGAGTGGTTAAGTTATTTACAACTTTTTCTCAACTTTTAGGAAATTAATAATTTAATATTATCAAAAGTTAATTATACTTTTATCTATTTTTTCTTGTAAAAATATGGAAAAAATTATAAAATTAAAATAGGTGATATAATGAAAGATAACAATGGATTTACATTAATAGAAATGATAGGAATAATAATTTTACTTACAGTAATTATGCTTGTTGTAGCACCGACTATGATTAGTACATTAAAAAACAGTAACACTAAGCGATTTAATGCGTTTAAGGATAATTTAAAAATTGCAGCAGAAAACTATATTGTAGATAATAAAAAAACTTCACTTACTTCAGTTCAGATAAAATTACAGGATTTGTTAGAACTTAATTATATTGAAGAAATACCGAAGATTCCTGCTGAGGATCCCTTAGCTGATGATGGTGAAGAACAATTACCAAGTGATGCTTACGTTTTAGCCACAAAAACTTCTAGTGGTTATAATTATAAACTTTGTAAAACTAGTAGTAATTGTGAGAGTATTTGATCTTAAGTAAGAGTTTAATTTCTTGACTTTGTCATATATATTACCTATAATTGTTATAGGTATTTAGGTAATAGGAGGAACATATGAAAAAAACTATAAGAGATTTTGAATTAGTCAGTAAAAAGGTAATTATTAGATGCGATTTTAATGTTCCTATGGAAAATGGCTTAATTACCGATGATAACAGAATTATAGAAAGTTTACCAACAATAATGTATGCGGTAAGCAAGGGTGCTAAAGTTATATTAATGAGTCATTTGGGTCGAGTTAAGGAACCAAAGGATAAAAAAATTTATAGTTTGAAACCTGTTGCGGAAAAACTTAGTTCTTTATTAGATAAGAAAGTAGTATTTGTTCCAGAAACTCGTGGATCAAAATTAGAACAAGCTATATCAAATTTACAAAATGGCGATGTATTACTTATGGAGAATACTCGCTTTGAAGATTTAAATGGAAAATTAGAGAGCACTAATGATCCTGTTTTAGCAGAATATTGGGCTTCTTTAGGTGATATATTTATCAATGATGCTTTTGGTACTTGTCATCGTTGTCATGCTTCTAATGTTGGAATAGCATCTAGAATACCTAATGGAGTAGGCTTTTTAATAGAAAAAGAGTTAAAATATTTGCTTGAAGCGGTAGAAAATCCTAAAAGACCTTTTACTGTTATTTTAGGTGGTGCAAAAGTTGTTGATAAAATAAGTGTTATTGAAAATTTAGCTAGTAAAGCAGACTATATCTTAATAGGTGGAGCCATGGCTTATACCTTTTTAATGGCCAGTGGTTTACCAGTAGGAAAATCTTTAGTTGACAAGGATAGTCTAGATTTTTGTAGAAGAGTATTAGATAAATATCCCGATAAAATAATTTTACCCATAGATGGTGTTTATTCTGATAGTTTGGATGGAAAAGGAAGAATCAAGGAATGTTTTTTAAGTGATGTTACTTATGATGATATTGGTGTCGATATTGGTTCTAGTACTATTAAAGTTTTTAAACAATATATAGATGATAGTAATACTATTATTTGGAATGGCCCATTAGGTTTATTTGAAAATGAAAAATTCGCTAATGGTACAAAGAAAATAATGCAAGTTTTAGCAGAATCTGGGAAAACTACAATAATAGGTGGTGGAGATACAGCTTTTGCAGCAAGTAAATTTTGCTTTAAAGAAAGATTTACGCTTGTGTCTACAGGTGGTGGAGCTTCATTAGAATTGCTTGAAGGTAAAATATTACCAGGAGTTGGTGTTATAGATGATAAATGATTATCGAATAAGATCTGGAATTAATAAAGATGATAAGGAAGAGCTAAGAAAGCTTTCTTTATATCTTCAAGAATTAGAACAATCAAATCCCAATCTTTGTAAACAGTTAAATGAAATAGTTGAAAATAATCCAAAAATTTTATTTGAACCACAAAAAATAGATGAAAATATTAAATTTCCAATACGTGATTTAGCGTTTATCTATCTATCAGAAGAAATTATAGGTCATTTTCTTTGTATATTTGGGCGCGAAATAACTAAGTTTGGATATAAAACTAATGTAACAATAGAAGAGGAATATATGGGTAGTAGCATTCCGAGTAATTATTTTGATGAATATATTATGAATCGTTTAAAAGGAAATTTGTCATTGGAATTTAAAGTAAATGAAAAAAACAATCAAAAATAAATTTAGTTTTTTATTTCTTCTTTTATTAACGATTATAGTTTTGTATTTTTCATTAAAAGATGATTTTGATAGTGTTATTTATGAACTTAGAACTGCTAATATTTGGTGGTTATTAGTTGCTGTTGCACTAACAATTGCGTATTACATTTTGTCTAGCATTGGTATGCATAGAATAATTAGAAAATATAATAATAATTATACTCTTTGGCAGGTTATAAAACTAAAATTTAAAACGAAGTTTTTTGATTCTGTTACACCAACATCTACTGGTGGACAACCTTATCAAATTTATTCTTTAACATCTAGTGGTATTAGTGTGTTAGATAGTACTAATATTTGTTTACAGAATTTTGTCGCATTTCAGGTGGCATTAGTTTTAGTAGGAGTGATAGCAGTCTTATCGAACCAGATTTTACATTTATTTCCAGAAAATAATTTTTTAAAGTTATTAGTTTTAATTGGTTTTTTAATAAATACTGGTATTGCAGCATTCTTATTTCTTGTTTCATTTACCAAAAAATTTAATAAATTTATTTATCGTAAGATTATAAATATTGCTTTAAAATTACATTTGATTAAGGATATTGAAAAAACCAATGAGATGTATGCTGAATATGTGGAGAATGTTAAACGTGGAACTACTTCTCTTATGAAAAATAAAAAAGAATTTATTTTAATCGTATGTTTAAATTTTATTGGTTTATGTTTAAATTATTTAGTTCCTTTAGCAATTCTTTATAGCACAGGTGATTATCATAGTTTTGGTCCTTTTGAGTGTGTTGTAGCATCTGCTTATGTTCTTTTGATGGGGTCATTTATTCCCTTACCAGGTGGAACTGGTGGATTAGAATACGGATTTGTATCTTTCTTTGGTAATTTCTTAAAAGGTGGAAAACTTACTGCTTTAATGTTAATGTGGCGTTTTGTAACATATTATTTAATAATGATATTAGGTGCTATTGCTTTAAATATTAGAAAGAAAGATGATGTGATATGAGAATAGGTTTATTTACTGACACTTATCCTCCTTATATTAATGGTGTTTCTACTAGTACTATGATGTTAAAAAAAGCCCTTGAAAAAGAAGGACATCATGTTTATGTAGTTACTGTTAATCCAAGAAATTTGAAATTTGTTTACGAGGAAAAAGAGCATATCTTAAGGATGCCAGGTATTCCAACTGGAATTTATGATTATCGCTTAACGGAAATTTATTCTATTAAAGCTTTAAATCGCATAAAAAAATGGCATTTAGATGTTATTCATACACAGACTGAGTTTGGTGTTGGAACCTTTGCTAGAGTTATAGCTAAACAATATAAAATACCTTTAGTTCATACTTATCATACAATGTATGAAGATTATGTTGGTTATATAACTAAAGGTCATTTTGATAAATCTAGTAAGAAATTAGTAGAATATTTAACAAAGTTTTATTGTGATAAAACAGTAGAAGAATTAATTGTTCCAACAAAGAAGACATATGAATTGTTTAAAGGAAAATACAAATATGATAGAAATGTACACATAATTCCAACTGGTATTGAAATTGAACGTTTTTATGATGAAAATATTAATAAAAAAAGAGTTAATGATATAAGAAAGAAATATAATATTAAGAATAACGATTTTGTTATTTTATATGTAGGACGTTTAGGATATGAGAAAAGTGTAGATTTCTTGATTGATTGTCAAACTACTTTTGTAAAAAAAGATCCTAATTGTAAATTAATGATTGTTGGTGATGGCCCAGATTTACCAAAATTTCAAAACCAGGTTAAGAAATTAAAATTAGATAATAATGTTATTTTTACTGGTAAAGTTCCTTGGGAGGATGTACCACTATATTATAATTTATGTAGTGTATTTTCTACAGCGTCACAAACAGAAACACAAGGACTTACTGTTATAGAGGCAATGGCTGCAGGTAGACCTGTAATATGCATCGATGATGAAAGTTTTAGAAATGTTGTTGTAGATGGCTTAGATGGTTATTTATTTAAAAATAAGCGTCAATATAAAAAGATCATTTCTGATTTGTTAGAACATGAAGAAATAGTCAAAAAATTAGGAAAGCAAGCTCGTATTAGTAGTGAAGTTTATTCTTCAAAATATTTTGCTAAAAGAGCATTAGATGTTTATGAACTTGCAATAAAAAAATGTGAAAAGAAAAGTTTTAAAGAAAAATTGAAAGAGGTTGTTTATGGAAAAAAATAAACTTGTAGTGGGAAATCATAAAAACTATATGAATTTAAATGATATTTCAAAATTCTTAAAAAAAGCTAACGAAAAAATAACTACTAAACAAGTTGTTATTTGTCCATCTAGTATTTACATCCCTTATTTTATTAAACATGATTATGATGTGGGGGTACAAAATATAGAAATAATAAAACCTTTTACTGGTGAAGTTACTGTTAGTCAAGTATTAGAGTTAGAAGTTAATTATGTAATTGTTGGTCATTCTGACAGATTGAAAAATTTTAATGAAGAAGATAAAGAAATTAACAAAAAGATATTGGAGATTGTAAATAGTAATTTAAAAGCAATAGTATGTATAGGCGAAACTTTAGAAGAAAAAAACTTATTTAAAACGGAAAAATCTTTAAAGCGTCAAATAACTAATTATTTTGATAATATCCCAATTGAAAAAATGAATAATGTCATAGTAGCATATGAACCTATTTGGACAGTTGGTACTGGGAAAAATGTTACTTTAGCGGATTTAAAAAATAATATTAATTATATTAAAAACTTATTTAAAAAAATATATAATGTTGATATTAGTGTGTTGTATGGTGGTAGTATTAATTCATCAAATATTGAAAAATTTAATAAATTAGAGGATATCGATGGCTTTTTAGTTGGAG
This sequence comes from uncultured Bacilli bacterium, assembly GCA_947853245.1. Taxonomy (GTDB): domain Bacteria; phylum Bacillota_I; class Bacilli_A; order RF39; family UBA660; genus SIG204. Next base: position 5,704 of record CANTWP010000031.1, read on the forward strand.
AGTCTTCTACTAATATAGATGAATTTTTAAAGATAATAGAAGTTGTTGTAAACCAATAACTTCTTTTTTATTCAAAAGACAAAAAATCGTTCGACAAAATTAGATATTTTTCATTCTAGATTAACGATTTTGATTGTAGTATAATTTAGATGCATAAAGATAGGAGATATAAAATGGAAAAAATTAAAGTACTTATGATAGATGATAATATAAAACTAGTAGAAATGATACAGGAATATTTTAAAGAAAGTGGAACTATTGAAATAGTGCTAACAGCGAAAGATGGTTTAGAAGGTATAGAGATAGCGGAATCTTATTTAAATGAATATGATATTATGTTATTAGACTTAATTATGCCTAATAAAGATGGTTTATATGTATTAGAAGAAATGAAGAAAAGAGGTATTAATAAACCGGTTATTATTGAAACAAGTTATAATTCTAGTGAAGTCATTAAAGAAGTATCTGAGTATGGTGTAAATTATTTTATATTAAAACCATTTGAACTAAGTGATTTAGAACAAAAGATTAAGAAAGTATTAGAGAGAGCAACTGAAGGTAATAATATAGATTTTTATAATAGTAATCTACAAATATCTATTACTAAGATTTTACATGAATTAGGTATTCCTTCTCATATAAAAGGCTATCAATATATAAGAGAAGGTATTGGTATAGTATTTGAGCGTCCTGATACAATTGGTGGAATTACTAAAGAACTATATCCTGAATTAGCAGGTAAATATGATACAACTGTATCAAGAGTAGAAAGAGCAATTAGACATGCTATTGAAGTTAGTTGGAATCGTGGTGATTGGGATTTAATGGAGGAAATCTTTGGGCATAGTGTAGATATTGATAAAGCTAAACCAACTAATTCAGAATTTATTGTGACTATTGCTGATAAGTTAAGACTTGATTTTCATAAAGTAAAAAGTTAATATTTACATAAAATAAAAAAATATGTAAAATAAATTATTAGGGGACGGAGTATGTTTTATTTAAGTAATGATATAGAAAACATTTATATTATAAATGAAAGCTCTGGTAGTGGAGAAATAAAAAAGTTTATTAATTATTTATATAATTTATCATACGAGCAATCTATTAAAAATATATATTTATATACTAAAGGAAAAAACGATGCTACTAAGTTAGCGAAGTTATATTCTAATATTTATCCTCAGGCTATTATATATAGTGTAGGAGGAGATGGTACTTTAAATGAAATAGTTAATGGTATTAATCCTAATTCTAGATTAGCGATTATTCCATTAGGAACGGGTAATGATTTTTATAAAATTTATAAAAAGATTAAAGGAACTCAAAAAATAGATATTGGAATTGTTAATGATAAAAAGTTTATTAATATAGCGTCTTTAGGATTAGATGCAGAGATTGCTAAAAAAGCAAATAAATATAAATTATTAAAAAAATACAAACATAATGAATATAGTGTTGGTATAATTAAAACTTTAATGGAAAATCCACATTATAGTACTTCTATAGGTAATTTATCCTTATTAGCAATTTGTAATGGTATGTATTATGGAAATGGTGTACCAATTAATCCTAATTATAATTTAAATGATGGTAATTTTGAAGTATATAGTGCTAATGAATTAACAAGATTACAATGTATAAAATTATTTTTAAAAATATTTACTGCTTCGCATTATAATAATGATTTGGTCAGTTATTATAAGTCATCTGATATAGTAGTTTCATCGCCAGATTATCTTATGTGTAATATTGATGGTGAAATTATATATGCTAAAGAATTTGAATTTAAAAATATTAAAGATGGTTTGACTATTACTACTGATGTACCAAATTATATTCATCAATATATGTTAAATAGAGATAAAAGATAGAAAAAATTTTAAAAATATAACTTTTAAAGTAGGGTTCTCTTTTTAGGCTCTTCTTTATAGGTTATATTTTATTTTATACTTTCTTTGTGTTATAATTTAAAAGGAGATGATACAATGAAGCCAGTTGTTTTATGTATTTTAGATGGAGTTGGCATTACAGATAAAGTTACTGGTAATGCTTTTAAGATAGCTAATAAACCAGTAATTGATAAATTATGGAATAATTATCCCCATAGTTTATTAGAAGCTAGTGGTGAAGAAGTAGGTTTACCTAAAGGTCAAATGGGTAATAGTGAAGTGGGGCATATGAATTTAGGCGCTGGAAGAATAGTTTATCAGCCTTTACAATTTATAAATAAAAGTATTGAAGATGAAAGTTTCTATTGCAATACTGAAATTATTAATACGATTGATTATGTGAATGATAATGCTTCTTCTTTACATTTATTAGGTCTTCTATCAGATGGAGGTATTCATTCACATATATCACATTTGTTTGCAATATTAAGAATGTGTAAAGCGAAAAATGTCAAAAAAGTGTATATTCACGTCTTTACAGATGGAAGAGATACTTTACCAGATTCAGCTTTAAATTATTTAGATATGTTAGATGCCAAAATAAAAGAATTAGGAATTGGAGAACTTGCTACTATTTCTGGAAGATATTATGCAATGGATAGGGATAATCGTTTTGAAAGAATAAAAAAAGCATATGAAGCTATTGTTGATGGCGTGGGGCCTCATTATTCTAGTTATAAAGAAGTTATACAAGAAAATTATACTAATGGTATTACTGATGAATTTATTGTCCCAGCTATTATTAATCAAGATGGAATGATTAAAGATGATGATGGTTTAATAGTATTTAATTATCGTCCAGATCGTTTACGTGAATTATTTAGTGCCATAACAGATATAAATAATCGTTGCTTTGAAAGAAATGTTAGGAAGAATTTAAAATTAACAACAATGATGCCTGTTAGTTCAGAGGTTGTTTATACTAATGCATTTGCATTACCAAAGTTAGATAATACTTTAGGTGAATATGTTAGTAGCTTAGGATTAAAACAATTACGTATTGCTGAAACTGAGAAATACGCTCATGTTACTTATTTTTTTGATGGTGGGGTTGAAAAAGATTTAGCTAATTGTAATCGTATCCTTATTCCTTCACCAAAAGTGGCTACTTATGATTTAAAGCCTGAAATGAGTGCTTATGAAATTACAGATGAACTAATTAAGGAATTAGATAATGATTATGAGCTTATTGTTCTTAATTACGCTAATGGAGATATGGTTGGTCATACTGGTGTATTTGAGGCTGCTAAGAAAGCTGTGGAAACATTAGATGAGTGTTTAGAAAAACTATATAATAAAGTTACTTCAATTGGTGGTGTAATGTTAATTATTGCAGATCATGGTAATTGTGAGTATATGTTAGATGAAGAAGGAAATATTGTTACATCACATTCGACAAATAAAGTGCCTTGTATTTTAACTGATAAACATTTTGTATTAAAAAATGGTAAATTAGCAGATATTGCTCCTACGATTTTAAGCTTATTAGATTTAGAAATACCAGTTGAAATGACGGGTATTAGTTTGATAGATTAGATATTTCTTAGATTTCTATTGAAAAACGATTGTTAATGTCATATAATTGGTGTAGTAAGAAGGTAGTGATAACAATGAAGGCTAGGGTTATAGCATATTATTTACCACAATTTCATCCTATTAAAGAAAATGATGAATTCTGGGGAAAAGGATTTACAGAATGGACTAATGTTGCTAAAGCAAAACCTCTTTTTAAAGGGCATTATCAACCACAAGTTCCTGCGGATTTAGGGTTTTATGATTTAAGACTTCCAGAAGTTAGAGAAGCTCAAGCAACCATGGCTAAAGAGTGTGGAGTAGAGGGCTTTATGTATTGGAATTATTGGTTTGGAAGAGGTAAAAAGGTTTTAGAAATGCCAATCGAAGAAATCATGCGTACTGGTAAACCAAATTTCCCTTTTTGTATAGGCTGGGCTAATCATGATTGGTCTAATAAAACATGGAAAACTATAGGTAATTTTAAAATGGAAAAGACCTTTTTAACACAGGAATATTTAGGTAAAAAAGATTATACTGATTATTTTAATTATTGTTTACCTATGTTTAAAGATAAAAGATATATAACAGTGGATGATAAACCTTTGTTTTACATATTTGCTCCAGATGCAATTCCAGATATAGAGGATTTTATTAAACTTTGGAATAAATTAGCTATTAAAAATGGTTTAAAAGGGATTCATTTTGTAGCGCGTGTTGATGCAATAGGAAAAACACATGTAGTAAATGATAAAAGTTATCTTAATGATCATAAACAAAGATATGATAATTATATTAAGAAAGGTTTTGATGCGGTATGTTCAGAAGGTTGCCGTCGGGCTGAAATTTTATCATCAGGTTTTTCTAAAAAATATTTTAGAACAATATTAAAAAAGATGAGATTATCTAGTATGAATAGTCATGATTATATGAAAATAATTAATAATTATTATACTGATTCAGATTCTTTAGATTATGTATATCCACAGATAATACCACGTATGGATAGAACACCAAGGCAGGGCAAAAATGCTATAATTTATAAAGATAATAGTCCTGAAAAATTTCGTAAATGCATTCAATTAGCATTTGAGAAAGTTCAAGATAAAAATTATGAACATCGTATTTTGTTTTTGAGCTCTTGGAATGAATGGGGAGAAGGTTCTTATATGGAACCAGACATTATATTTGGTCACGAATATTTGGATGTACTAAAAGATGAAATATATGATGAATAATAGTAAAAAATTGCAAGATTCAACAAAAAAAATAAATGTAATGTTTTTATTTCATGATTCAGAATTAAATAATGGTGCGGTTAGATCAATGATCGATGTTATAGAAGGATTAGTTTTTAAATATAATATAAATCCCATTATTGTATACCCTGATAATAAAGGCACTGCTATAAATTATTTAGAATCAAAAGGAATATCTTGCTACAATATTAGATATGGTCATTGGGCATATTGCGATCAAGAAAAATTTAGCAAAAAACTTTATTTAGTTATTAGGATTATTGGTAAATTTGGATATGCACTTAAGAATTTATCTAGGTTTAAAGAAATTATAATTAAAGAAAATATTGATATTTGTTATAGTAATACATCAGTTATCTATATTGGTGCTTTGTTGCACTCTAGATTTAATATTCCACATATATGGCATATTCGAGAATTTGGTGCTGAAGATCATAATTTAAAATTTATTCCAAGTAGAAAATTTTTGTATAAGATAATGTCTAATTCTAGTGACGCAATTATATATATATCTAAAAGTGTTCAGAAAAAGTATCATTCTTTTATTAAATCTGATATAATCCAAAAAGTAATATATAATGATATTTCTAAAGACTTTATAAATCCTAAAAAGAGATTTAATTACAATAAAAAACTATTACTTTCAGTAATTGGAGATATTAAAGAAGGAAAAGGCCAGTTGGAAGTAGTACAAGCTGTATATAAATTATATTTAAAGAATTTTGATATTGAGTTACATATTGCCGGTAAACAAGATGGTTCATATTATCAACGTATCAGTCAGTATGTTAAAGATCATAATATGGAATCTTATGTTGTTTTTGATGGATTTATTCGCGATGTTAATTCATATCGAAATAAAATGGATGTAGGTATTGTATCATCGTCAAGCGAGGCATTTGGACGTGTTACAATAGAAGGTATGTTAAGTATGATGGCTATGATAGGGGCTAATACGGCGGGCACAAAAGAACTTATTATAGATAAAGAAAATGGTTTATTATATGAATCTCATAATATTGATGATTTGGCATCTAAAATAGAATTATTATATCAAGATAGAGAATTATTATATTTATTAGCAAGTAATGGCTTTAAATACGCTAAAGATAATTTTACGATTGCGAGTGCTTCTGATTCAATATATAAACTTATAACAGAAATACTTACTTAAATAAATTATTAGTTTTTTTTGTTAAATATAATTGACACTAACCAAAATGGAGGTTTTAAATTGAAAAGAATTTTATTTATACATTCTAGTGCTGATTTATATGGCTCTGATCGTGCTTTGGTGAATATTGTTAAATATATTGATAAGAAAAAATATAAGATTTTTGTTTTAGTACCAAGTGATGGACCTCTTGTAGCAGAATTAAATCAAATTTCTAATGTAGATGTTGAAATAGGTGAGTTAGCTGTTTTGAGAAGAAAGAATATGTCTTTTTCGGGAATGCTTAGGTATATAAAAGAATTTAAAAGATCTTGTTCTTATTTAAAAAAATATTTAAGAAATAATCAAATAGATATAGTCTATACTAATACTTCTGTAGTGATATGTGGAGCCTTTATGGCTAAACGTTTAAAAATAAAAAATATTTGGCATATTAGAGAAATTATTAAAAATGATTTTGAAAATAAATTCATTTCTCGTGTTGTTAATCGATTAGCGGATATTATTGTTGTTAATAGTCGTACTACCGGTGAGGCTTTAAAAGTTTCTAAAGAAAAAATTAGATTAGTTTATGATGCGGTAGAAGATAAAAAAGATGAAGTTATTGTTAAGACTCCACATGATAATTTTGTTGTTGGTATGGCAGGTCGCATAAATAGATGGAAAGGTCAAAAAGTGTTTGTTGATGCCGCAGCAATTGTTCATGAACATTATCCAGATGTTATGTTTGAGATTGCTGGTTCTGTGTATAAAGGTGAAGAATACTTAAAAGAAGATTTACAAGCTTATATTGTTGAAAAAGGATTAGAGAATATTGTTCTTTTATTAGGACATATAGATAACATGGATAATTTTTATAAGAATCTAGATTTATTTATTTTACCTTCGATTCAACCAGAACCATTTGGTTTGGTTGTTATTGAAGCAATGGAATTTTGTATTCCAGTTATTGCTACTAACCATGGTGGTCCTGTTGAAATTATAGATAATAAAAAAGATGGTTATTTAGTTGAACCTTTTAATAGTGAGGAACTTGCTTCTACTATAGAAAAGTTGATGCTTTCTCCAAAAGAAAGAGAAAAAATTGGTATTAAAGGCAGAAATAAAAAACGTAAAATGTTTTCAATTAAAACTATGATTAAAAGTACTGAGTCAGTACTAGATGAAGTAATAAAAAAATTATAAGTAAAAAAGTTGTTTATTTGTTTTTGTTAACATTTAACAACTTTTTATATTTATTGAATTATAAATTTTTTTGTATTTTTTTTATACTTAGATACTTGACTTATCGTAAAATAACAATTAAAATGATATTGGGTACGTTCGTTTTTAGAACACACTTATGTAATGGAGGGATATTATGAACAATATTTCTTTCTCCATTTTACTGGGCCTAGTTGGACTTTTTATAGGTATTTTGATAATGCTTATAATTAATTATATTAAAGGTGAGATGGCTTCTAAAAAAGCGGAGGAATTGCTTGAAAAAGCTAAAAAAGAAGCTGATAAAATTAAGAGAGATTATCTGTTAGAAGCAAAAGAAGAGGCACATAAATTAAAAATAGAAACAGATAAAGAAGTTAAAGAAAAGAAAAATGAAATTAAAGAATCGGAAGAACGTTTACTAAATCGTGAAAATAATATGGATCGAAGAGATCAAGTTTTACAAAATCGTGAGCAAATGTTAGAAGAAAAAGAAAATAATATAATTAATAAACAAAAAGAGCTTCAAAAAGAACAAGTAGAAGTGGAAGAGATAAAAAAACAACAAGTTGATATGCTTGAAAGCATAGCTGGTTACTCTAAAGATCAAGCTAGAGAACTAGTTTTAAAAAGAGTAGAAGAAATGATGAATTTAGAAATTGCTGCTTATATCAAAGATCGTGAAGCAGAAGCTAAATTAGAAGTTGATAAAAAAGCTAAGAATATGCTTGTTTCATCTATGCAAAAATATGCTGGTGATGTAGCAAG
>CANTWP010000032.1 GCA_947853245.1 uncultured Bacilli bacterium
TACTTCCTTTTTGATGAACATCTTTATTTACTATTACTTTTAAAGCGGCATTAAGTAAATGAGTAGCTGTATGATATTTAGTTTCCATTTCACCAGTTCCTGCTAGTCCACCTTTAAATTTTTGTTCAGCTCCAGCACGAGATAATTCTTGATGTGCTTTAAATTTTTCTTTAAATCCTTCTACATCTACTTCAATTCCTAATTCACCTGCAAGTTCAACTGTAAGTTCAATTGGAAAACCATAAGTATCATATAATTTAAATGCTAAATCTTTATTTAATTTACCATCAGTAATATTTTTAGTAATTCTTTCAAATTCTCTTAAGCCTTTTTCTAATGTACGATTAAATTTATTCTTTTCGTTAGTTAATACTTCTAACACAGTATTTCTATTTTCTACAAGTTCATGATAATATTTAGAATATTTATCTAAAATGATATTAGCTAATTTCTGCTCCCAATTACTATTTTCATCAATATTTAATTTTTTAGCATGTCTTATAGCACGTCTAATAAGTCTTCTTAAAATATAACCTTGATCTGTATTAGATGGTTTTATGCCAGCTGGATCTGCCGAAACAAATACCGCTGTACGAATATGATCCGCTATTATTCGCATGCTTGCTTTTATATTATCTGATTCATCATATTTTTTGCCTGATAACTCTTCTATTTTTTCGATTACATCTTTCCAAATAGATGTCATATAGTTATCATTAACACCTTCTAATACCGCTGTAACTCTTTCTACACCCATACCTGTATCAACATTTTTCTTTGGTAATTCTGTGATATTGCCATTAGCATCTTTATTATATTGCATAAATACATTATTCCAAATTTCCACCCAACGTGAATCTTCAGGATCAAAAACATCTGGGATAGAATCTTCACTACGCCAATAAAATATTTCAGAGTCTGGACCACAAGGTCCAGTTTCACCTGCTATCCAGAAATTATCATTTTCTGTTTTAGCAATTCTTTCTTCTTTTATTCCTAGACTTTTCCATACCTCAATAGCTTCTTTATCTTCATCTATTTTATCGTTACCAGCAAATACTGTCACTGCAAGACGTTCAATTGGCATTTTAAGTATTTTAGTCAAAAATTCAAAACTCCAACTAATACTTTCTTTCTTAAAATAATCTCCTAAACTCCAATTTCCTAACATTTCAAAGAAGGTGTGATGAGTTGTATCACCAATACTCTCTAAATCATTAGTTCTAACACATTTTTGATAATCACATAATCTGGTTCCATAAGGATGTGGTTGACCCATTAAATAAGGTACTAGCGGTTGCATACCTGCGGTATTAAAAAGTACCGATGGATCATTTTCGGGAATAACTGGTGCACTAGGTATTTGTTTATGTCCTTTACTTATAAAAAAATCTATATATAAATCTTTTAAATTCATTTTATTTGCCTCCAATCATTTCTAAAATAGTATTTAATCTATTTTTATAACTTTCTAAATCACTATTATTATCTATATAATAGTCAGCATACGCAATTGGTCCTGCTTTGGCAATATTTTCAATTTCTGTTAAATCTCTTTTAATAGCTTCTTCTTTTGTAAAAGGTCTAATTTCTCTTTTTGATAAACGTTCATAACGAATCTTCTTATCAGCGATTACTGCAATAACAGTTAAATCATCACCAAATTCATCTTTAAGAATTTTTAATTCATCCCAAGAATACAAACCATCTAATACGGTATTTCCACCTTTTAAATATTCTCTTATTCTTGGTAATAATATTTTAGCGAATGCTCCCATACCAAGTTCTTTTCTTAAACGTTCACGCATCATACGTTCATTTTCAGGATTTATTTCTAATCCTTCTTCTTGTAACTTTTCCATAGTTACACCACCGAAGTATATTTTTTTATATCCTTTATCTTCTAATATTTCAGAAGCAACAGACTTACCTACACCACACATTCCAACAATCGCTATTATACTATTTTTCATCTTCTACCTCCAAAATTTTATTTACTCTATCTTGTAAATCTTGATAATCATTATTATTTTCTATAACATAATCAAAGCCATTATAATTATCTAAATCGGTTTCTGTAATATGTTGTTGTTGTTCATTTGTTAAATTATTGTCACTACAATTATTAACTCTGATCGCAACAGCAGTTTTAAATTTATTTTTAGGAATCTCTACCTCTTCTATAAGTCTTGCATCAGTTATAATGATTACATCATAAAAATAAGAATAAACTTCAATATCTTCTATTATTCTATTTATTAAAAATTTATCATCTATTTTATTTTTCAATAAATCGATACCTATGCTTTGTAATAAATCTCTTGGTTTTGTTTCCTCACTACCATCCCAATCAAATATATTTTTTATATATTCTTTTAAATAATAAGCATAAGAGACTTTCTTACATTTCTTTTCTTTATAATAATCTACAATCATTTTTGATACGGTATCTTTTCCACTTTTAGCTTTTCCCGAAATTATATAAATTTTGGGATTTTTGTTTCTAAATTCCATAAATTTTCTCCTTCAAATAAAAAAACCGCCACTATTTCTAGGAACGAAAAAGCCGCGGTACCATCCTAATTAAACTTAATTATTATAACGGCTATCGCCGGTAGTATTTAACTACACTCAGAAAGTAGCTTCCATAACATTAATTACTTATTTTCACCAACCATAAGTTCTCTACAAATTAATAATTATGTACTATTCTTCTTCAACGTTTTCTTGCGTTTTCTTATTTATTATACCATATTTATCATCAAAATACTCGAATATAACTTTAAAAATTGCTATTATTGGTGTTGCTAAAATCATACCAAGTATTCCCCAGAAATGTTCAAATACAAGTAATCCTAATATTATCGTTACTGGATGTAACTTCATAGATTTACTCATAACTATTGGATTTAAAATATTTCCTTCGATGGCTTGAACGATAATTACTGTGATTAATATACCAATACCAACTGGTGTTCCTTGAGAAAAGCCAACTATTACTGCTGGCGCAGCTCCTAAATAAGGCCCAACATATGGAATAATATTCGTTATACCACAAAACAAACCAAATAATAAAGCTGATTTTAATCCACTTATTGCAAATCCAATTGCGCTTACTATAAATACTAAAGTAGATAATGTAAGTGTACCTTGGACATACTTACGAAGAGAATCTTCTATCTTACTAAATAAAGATGTAACATTAGTGTGTAATCTTTTTGGTAAAAAAGACATTACTTTATCAGTTCCATCAAAACTAATAAGTAAGAAGAAACCAATAACTGCACCTATTAAGAATGTGCCAATTCCAGAAAAGAAAGACTTAACAGTAGTAACCATAATTTCTGGTAAAGAACTAGCTAGACTCATACCATAATCTTCTATTTTAGAAATCATTTCCGTTTTAACACTAGTTAAATCAACATTAGAATTAGTACTTATCTTATTAAAGAAATCATTTATCCAATTAACGATATCTCTAAGAGTTGTTGGTATTGTTCCAACAAGATCATTTATCTGCTCAAACATAAGAGGGATAATTGCTTTAATTAAAAGTACAATAATTATTACTAATACTACATAAATAAGTGTAGCACTAAGTCCTCTTCTTACACCTTTTTTAGATAACCGTTTCATGATTGGATTAAATAACCAAGCAATAACTATACCAATAAATAATGGAGTAACTATTTTTAACAATTCCATTAGAAAAACAACAATTCCCAATTCTTTTAACAATATTGTTAGTCCATAAATACCAGCAATTATCATTACTATAAATAATATTTTTAAAATTACTTTTGATAAATTAATAACTTCATTTAAATTATCTACATTTATTTTATTTTCATTATTTTTTTTAAACACGTAGAATGCCCCCCTATTATTTTTTGATATCCTTTGGAATCTATCATTCTTTTTAATATCATACTTGTTAAATACTCTTGGCCTGTAATATTAGTCGTATAAACTAAATTCTTAAATTTTTTATTTTGATTATATCTTGCTAAAACAAAACTGTCACAATATAATTTCATGTTTTCTTCTGTACATTCAAAGTATTTTTTACTAATTAATTCATTAACAAAATTTCTTCCAGATGTACTATTCAACATAAAAAATCCTGGTAATCCACGAAATTTTTCATTCATATTATTCTTATGTACTTTAAAATTAGAATTTTTTAAATATTTCTTATAGTTAGTATCTAAAATATAATACTTATCATTAAGTTCAAGTGCTAATACAAAATGATAATCTTTAGGACCACATACAGATACAACTGAATTTTTAATATCAAAACTATTACAAATACTATTACAAAGTAATACAGACATCTCATCATCATGACTATCAATAGTTATACTACGCAAAGCTGCTTTATACTGTGCGATTACTTCATCTAATTTACTAGAAACATCTGATGAATAATATTCATCAAATACTTCTATTCGTTTTAAATTTTCCATATTATACAGTCATCAATTCTTGTTCTTTTACTTTCAATTTTTCATCAACAATTTTATTATATTTATTAATATATTCTTGTACTTCATCTTGACCATTTTTAATATCATCTTCTGGGACTTCTAATTTCTTTATATCGTTATTAGCATCTTGTCTAATATTACGAAGTGCAATTTTACATTCTTCAGTAATTGTTTTAGCTTGTTTTACATAATCACGTCTAGTTTCCTCAGTTAAAACTGGAATATTTAAAATTATAACTTCACCATTGTTATTTGGCGTTAAACCAACATTAGCCTCGTATATACCTTTTTCAATAGCACTTAAACAACTTCTATCAAAAGGTTTAATCATAAGTTGTCTAGCTTCTGGTACTGATATAGTAGCAAGTTGTTTTAAAGGCGTAGGCACACCGTAATATGCAACCATTACTCCATCTAATATAGCAGGATTAGCACGACCTGCTCTAATATTTAATAATCTTTTATCCATACTTTCAATGGCAGTTTCCATTTTTAATTCTGTTTCCATTAAAATATCATTCATAAAATAATCTCCCTCTCAATATATGTGTATATTATATCACGAATAATTTTTCTTGTGAATTATATTTAACTATTTATTTATATTTTAATTAATGTATCTCTATTATAACAAAAAATTATAAGAATTGTAATCTTATAACCTTTATCAAATAAATAACCCTAATATTGCATAAATAATACAGGCTTGTGGATGAACTAGCAACGCCTCAATAAAATTATATATACAAAATAAAACTAAAACATAAACAGTCTTAAAATCCTTACGTTCATATGATTTACAAGATGCTTTAAAAATGAGAAATCCAAAAAATAATGTAAATACTATACCATATTTTATTAGTATATGATAATATCCATTGTCAACTACAAAATTAGCAAAATTAGGTATATTATTTCCTAATAAAGTAATTCCTTTATCCAACAACTCTATATGACCAAGATTTATTCTGCCACTTAATAAATTATCAAAACTCATAGATATCAAGCCAAAAATATTATCTTGTTTGTAAAAAAGCAGAAGTAAAAAAGAAAAAGAAAAAATTATTAAATACATAGTTGTTGTTAATAATTCAAAAATTTGATTATTTTGAAATTTTTTGTTTTTAAAAATTAATAATAATGGTACTGATACCAAAAATAATAAACAAGCAATTCTAGTTTGAGTAGCTGTGAAACAAAATAAAGCAAACAATATAGATATACCAAAAAGAATTGATAATTTCTTTCTATTTTTTAAAGTATAATCATCCCAATGTAGATAAATATATGTTATATATGTCCAAAATAAATAAAAGGAAAATGCATTAGGATGATAAAAATACAAGCTATGTCTAATTGAATTGCCTCGATATATGTAATTGCTAATTTGCAAGTTCAATAAATTGAATCCTATAAATTGATTCATAAAATATACAAACATATTAATAATTAATACTAATGAATTAAAAATAAAAATATATTTAAAGATTGATTTAATATCTAGTTGTTTAGAGCTAATCATATATAGTATGACTGTTAATAAAATGAATCTTGATTCAATAATATTATCACAAATAACCGCCATTAATATATAAAATAAATATTTTAAATAAGTAGTTAGTTTTTCTTTTGTTAATAAAATTTTTAAAACTAATAATATTATTCCTAAATATAAAAAAGTATTAAATGTCCTAGTAGTAAATAAAATCAAGTTATAATCAAAACAATTATATATAAAAATACAGGTTAATCCTACAAAAAAACAAGTTTTTTTTAAAAACTCAATAGATCCGAATGTATTATTATATAATTGTGAAAATTTATTCTCTATGAATTTAATTATTTTCATTTATTACATCACCTATTTAGCTTAGAATAATTATATCATACGTATTTTGCTTTTAAAATATATAAATCTAAAATATTTACATTATTCAAAAAAAAAGTTACAATTTAAGTAGAAAGTATTTGTAAATTAAGAAGGAGTAAAATTATGCAAAAGATTAAAGTTTTTGTTGCAACCGTTAAACCTTTAAATATTCAATTACCAACCAGGTATATTCCAATACAATGTGGTAGTGCTAATAATCAAGAGATGGGTTATTTAAGAGATGATCAAGGAAGAAATATATCTAAAAAAAATCCTAATTATTGTGAATTAACTGCTGTTTTTTATATATGGAAAAATATAAAAAATACCGATATTGTAGGCCTATGTCATCATCGTAGATATTTCTTTTCACAAGTATTGTCACTAAATACAAATAATATTTTAACAGAGAAAAAAATTATAAAATTAATGAAAAAATATGATGTGATCCTACCTACTCGTTATTATTTTAATAAAAAAGTAAAAGATAATTATGCCGAGGTACATCACATTAATGATTTGCTAGAATGTGGAAAAATTATCAAACAAATATACCCTGATTATATAGATGCTTTCAATAAGGTATTAAAAAGAAGATGGCTTTATTGTTTTAACATGTTAATAATGAAAAAAAAAGATTTTGATAATTATTGTCAATGGCTGTTTGATATTTTATTTGAATTAGAAAAAAGAGTTGATATATCCTCTTACGACAATTACAATAAACGAATTTATGGTTTTATATCAGAAAGACTATTAAATGTATATATGAAAAAGAATAAACCAAGAATTAAAGAATTGCCTGTATACAATATTGACTGTAATAAATTAAAACAAATCTTAGGTATAATAAAAAGAAAAATGTTAAAAGCATTAACATTTTAAAATTGAATTATTTCTGTATCAATACCTAAAAGTTCAATTTTTTCACTTATCACTTTGATCTCATCATCTGTAATTGTCTCAACAGTATTATAAGTAATACCTAATTTTAGGTATTTTTCTTTTGCTAAATTATGGCCTTTAAAAATTTCTAC
The DNA here is from genome assembly GCA_947853245.1 of uncultured Bacilli bacterium. GTDB lineage: Bacteria > Bacillota_I > Bacilli_A > RF39 > UBA660 > SIG204. Next base: position 7,398 of record CANTWP010000032.1, read on the forward strand.
TTTTATTGGTTTAAATTGTTGTAAAAATTTGTATATCAAAGATAAATTATCCTCATTAGTAACATAAGGACTGATTAAAGGAATTCTAAAAATTACATTTTTCTTTCTTTTAAAAATTTCATCGATATTATGTAAATATATTTCTAAATTCCCTTGTAAATAACTTAAACATTTATTAGAATCCAATATCTTTAAATCTACTATAAATAAATCTATATAATCTATAACTTTCAATAGTAAATCAGCAGTAACAAATAATGAAGTTTCAACAGCAATGTTAATTTTTTCTTGTTTTAAACTTTTCATTAAACTAATTAAAGACACACTTTGGATTAATGGCTCTCCTCCTGAAAATGTTACTCCACCATCGGTAGAATATAAAAATCTATCTTTTAAAATTTCTTTTTTTAACTTATCGTTGGTATAAAAATCAAATACTTTTTCAATAGCCATTATTGGACATTTATTAAAATTATGGCTTAAAAGTTCAGTAGTACTATTGTAACCATGACATTCTATTTTGTATGGGCATTCATCGTCAATCAAATGACAACTAGAATTTACAATATATTGGCAATTGTTAACACTACTTTCGGGATTAGAACACCAAGGACATTTTAATGCACAAGAATGTAAGAAAATGGTTGTTCTAATACCTGGGCCATCATGAAAACAAGATCTTTGAATGGAATTAACAACTATATAATCTTCCATAAACTTAAATTCCTTCTGCCTGTAAAGCTCTTTCTATAATAAGATTCTTATATTCCTCTGGCAAATCATTAAAATAAGCACTGAATCCCCATACTCTAACTATTAAATTACTATATAATTCTGGATGTTCTTTAGCGGATATTAAAGTTTTACTGTCAATAACATTTATTTGTAATTGATAAATATTTTTATTTAAATAAGCTCTAATATACTTAGTAAACTTATTTAAATTAATATTAATATATGAAGAATTTACTATAAAATCGACAACATTACCATTAATACAATTTTTAGGATAATTAATCTTATCAGCAAAACTCATTATGTCTAGATAATTATTAGAATAAGATGAAATATGAACGCCCAATGGTTCAAAGTTTTTTCTACCATCATATGTTGCCTTTACTTTATTACCTATTTCTACATAAGAAGGACCACTTAATCCAAATTTAAAGTTTCCACCATTATTTGTTGTATACTTATCAAATTCATCAGATATAACTTTAATAATTTTATTTGTTAATTTAACTGCCTCTATATTAGTTGAGCCAAAACCAATTTTATTATTTTGCTTTAACATTAATAAAACATTATTATCTTGAAAATTATTTTGTCTAAAGTTATTTAATTGCTTTAAAGATATAATTTTTTTTTGATTTACTAACATCTCAATATTTAAAAAACAATTAACAACATTAGAAAGACCCAAAGTTGTAAAACCAATATTTTTATATTTTATATGATCCGCTAAGACCATATTTTTAGTCTTATGACAATCTGAAATAAATAAAGATAAATATGGTTGTTTGTCATAATGAATATTTTGATGGGAGATTATCTGTTGTTGTATATATTTTTTTAAATTATCAAAATACTTATTCTCTATATTTGTTAAAGATAAATTATGTTCTTCTTTAAATAAAAAACTAAGTGGTTCTAATAAATTTAATATGCCGACATTATTTAAATCTATTGAGTTACCACATATAGATGGCTCCCAACAAGCAGCTGGAACATAGTTCCAAACATCAATTGGATCATATCCAAAATCTATTAATTTAGGTATAATAATTTCATCATTAGAAATTATAGGAGAACCAATACCGCTTGCAATACACATCATTGCTTTATATATTATTTTTTCAGAAGTATTTTTGTTTACTCGTAAATATATTTTCGGATCTGGTTTATTAAAATCATTCAATACTTCAATAAATAATTCTGTTAATTCGTTTTCTACGTTATTACCGTCTTTATCCAGGCCTCCTAAAACAATAATCTGTCCAGTATCTCCAATTAAACAATTACTCTTATTTTTATAATGATAATTTAATAAATAATAAAATTCATGAATAATTTCTTTGGCTTTCTTTGAGGTAATCAAACCATTTTTTAGATCGTTTTCATAATAAAAATTTAAAATAAAATCTAATCTACCTAAGCCACATAAATTATACCCAAATTGCCAAAATAACTGATTAAAAAATAGAACTCTTTGTAAAGCTTCAACAAAATTAGAACATTTATTATTTTTAATGTTTTTTAGGTTTTTCAATATCAATTTTTTATTTTTTAATTCTAAAGTATTTATTTGTTCAATATAAATATCCAAATAATTTTCTAATTCTAAAATAAAGTTTATTTCTTCACCATTGTTAACAAATACCTTTTTTAGTTCATCTAAGCAATTATCTAAAACAACACTATAATCAGGAGTCATATTATTATTAAGCTCAAATTCATGACCCATAATAAATTTAAAGTCTATAAAATAAACAAAATGTTTGGAAAAAATTATTGGTTCTTTTGTATTATTAATAATATTAGAAAAATTAAAATTATTATAAACTTTTATATCTTTCATAATCATTAAACTTTGAAATTTATTAGAACTATTATTTAAGTAAACAGCTCTATGATATTTATTTATATAATCAGTTCCTACTATCTTCTTTAAAGACTGTTTCAAAGCACTATTCATTTTATTCTACCTCCTTTATTTGATTTTTAAAAATAACTGCTATTTTGAATGAATAAATTTTATTTTAAATTTATTAAATATTTCAATTAAAAATTGATCTTTAGTTAAAACCAACATTAATAAATAGATAATTATTCCACAAAGGATTTGTATTAAAGTACTAATTATATTGATGGGTAAAATTTTACCAATTAGAAAAATGAAAACGAACATTATAATGGAATAATAACAATATTTAATATTAGTCATAAAAATAGATTTAAAATTAAAAGTTTTTTTAAAATAAAATATTTGAATTATAAAAATTATTGTTTCTGCTATAACAGACGCTAAGGCAGCACCGGATGATTTAAATATAGGTATTAAGATTAAATTTAGTATAGCATTTACAATTGCCCCTATTAATACAGATACAGTAAACTTATGTTGATTATTAGTAGATATAGCATACTGAATACCCGTAATATTGTTAAAACCAATCGCTAAAAATAAAAAGCATAAAATAGAAATTAAATTAATTGTTGGTAAAAAGTCTATACCAAAGAACCAAGGTACAAAATTACTAGTAATTGCCATCAAACCAAAACACATTGGAAACGCAATAAAGGAAACTACATTAAAAGATTTAACAATCCTTTGATTTAATTCTTCTTCTTTATTCTCTGCATGTAAATTTGATATTCTTGGAACCATAACTGTTCCAAAAGATGTAATAATCATAAGACAAATATGTATTAATTTTTGGGATTGCTCATAATACCCTACTTCCCTCATATCATTTAAAATCCAACCTAACATAGTTTTATCTAATACTGTATATATTTGAATAGCTATCTGGGGAATAAATATCATTAAAGCATCCTTTAAATGTTTAAATAAATTTAATTCTTTTAAATTAACTTTAACTAAATATTTATTCAAATTAAACCACAATAACAACCAACTAAATGAATTAATTAATACCATTATTGCAAAATATATAATTAAAGAATCACTACTTCTAACAAATATAAAAACAGAGGCTGTTAATAAAATCTTAATTATTAAATTTTGAAATGCTATTGTTTTAAAATCTTCTATTCCTTGATAAAACCAACTAATATCAAAAATATTAAATATTAATTGAATAGTAAGAATTTTATAATAAACACTATAAATAGGATCTCTACAACAAGTAATTATAAATACTAATGTACTTATAAAAATAAATATAGTTTTCAAAAATACTAATTCATAAAATATTTTACTACGTTTTTCAATATTGTGTTGAAAAGCCGCTATTTCTCTTTGACCATATAAATTAATACCTAAACATCCAAACAAAATAAAATAAGATAAAATAGATGAAGTAAAACTATAAATTCCTATTTTCTCCGCTCCTAATACTCTAGATAAATAAGGGGTGATAATCAAAAGTGGTAAAAAAGTACAAACTTGATAAATTAAATTGTAAAAATAATTTTCTGTTAATGACGTCTTTGTTTTATATTGTCTAGACATTTAATTCCACACTACTAAGTTCTAAAGCTTTTTTTACAATTTCATCCATATTATAGTACTTATATTCACCTAATCGACCACCAAATATAACACAATTTTCTTGATCAGCTAATTTCTGGTATCGTTTAAATAAGTCATTATTTTTATCATCATTGATAGGATAATATGCTTCTTTTTGCTGCTCATATTTGATAGGAAATTCTTTCGTTATAAGGGTACCTTTACAAGTGTTATTTTCAAAAAACTTATGCTCAATTATACGAGTGTAAGGGACACTAGATTCTGTATAATTTACTACAGCATTTCCTTGATAATTATCAATATCTTTATGTATTTCATGTTCAAATTTTAATGAACGATAATCTAATTTACCTAAAGAATAATCAAAATACTCATCAATCATTCCTGTGTATAATGTTTTCTTAGCTAAATTTTTATATTTATCTTTTTCTTTGTTATAATCAACATTTAATAAAACATCACATTTTTCTAACATTTTTTCAATAATTTTATTATAACCCCCTATTGGAATGCCTTGAAATATATCATTAAAATAATTATTATTAAAAGTATATCTAACGGGGATTCTTTTAATAATAAAAGATGGTAACTCTTGACAAGTTTTTCCCCATTGTTTTTCTGTATAACCTTTAATAAACATCTCATAAATATCTTTACCCACTAAAGATAAAGCTTGTTCCTCTAGGTTCTTTGGTTCTTTAATAGCAAGACTTGCAATCTGTTCATTTATCTTCTTTTTAGCATCATTGGGTGTTAATACATCAGGCCAAACTTGTACAAAAGTATTCATATTAAATGGTAAATTATAAATTTTACTTTTATATCTAGCCACAGGGCTATTTATAAAATTATTAAACTCAGTAAATTGATTAATATAATCCCATACTTCTTTATTAGAAGTATGAAATATGTGAGCACCATATTTATGTACATTAATACCATTTATGTTTTCACAATATATATTACCGCCTATATGGTTCCTTCTATCTATAACTAAACATTTTTTGCCATTTTTACTCATTTCATAAGCAAAAGTTGCTCCAAATAATCCTGCTCCTACTACTAAATAGTCATATTTCATGTTCATCACCACTTCATTATAATTATATCATTAATAATAATTATAAACAAAAACATTTAGATTTTTTTAAAAAAAACTAAATCTTTATTAATATAATTTAGCTTTTCTTGTAGTAAATAAGAATGATAAATATTTTCTAATTAAAATTATTGGATAAATTAACAATAATAAAACTATTAATGTTATTAAAACTAAAACTAATGTCGCACTCAAAATATTAGACATAATAACATAATAAGTATTTCCTAAAATCTTTACTAATAAAGTTTGTATCAAAGAAATAGCTTTACCATGAATAGCGAAATAAATAAGTGTATTTTGACCTATAAAACTAATAAATTTATTTGATTTTATTATTTTAGACAAATTAACAACTAAAAATACTCCACTAAATTTAATTATATAATTAAATAAAATAAATAATAAAGATTTAGATGAAATTAGTTCACTTATAAAGATAGAAATTATATACACAATTAATAAAAGTATAATACTTTTAGAATTATTTAAAAACATTTTCTTATGACTAAAAGCAACTTTATAATAATAACCAAATACCATAAAAAGAACCCCTTGAAATATATATTCAATATGCCAAGGTAATGCAACACTATGCCAAGGGAAAAAACTCGGATCCATATATGTACAATATAATAAACTTATAAAGGATAATATAAAAGAAATCATAAGGAGCATTAAACGTCTTGATATAATTTGTTCTTTTGAATGCTTATATTCTGTGTTAATTATAAAATAAAATGGTATAAATGCTAAAAATATAGCCGCAACAAACCAAACATTATCACCATAAGCTCGAATTTGTAAAATGTTTTTTAATATAGCTACAGAAAATTTTTCTTGCTCATTAAATGAAATAATTTGTGATAATATAATATTTAAATTACTAAAAAATAACCAAGGCATAAATAAACTTCTAAATTTTTTATATAAAAAATCTTTAAAATTACTAGTTGGTTCATATACATATCCAGAGCAAAAGAAAAAAGTTGCCAAAACAAAAGGAGTCATAAAATGAACTAAATAAGTAGGTACATAATTTAAATGTAACAATATAACCCAAAAGATCGCAATACTTTTAACGGTATCTATCCACTCTATTCTTTGATTATTTTTTTTCTCTTGCTGTATATTTTCATTCATAATATCACTCCATTAAATAAACGCCATTATTTTCCTTTATTTAAGGTTTTTTTATACACACTCATAATTGCTTTATAATGCCTATCAGCTGTAAATTTTTTTCGATACATTTTATAAGAATAGTCTGAAAACTTTTGATATTGTACTTCATTTAGATTTTCCATTTTATTTAAACAATCAATTAAGGAATTAATATCATTATTTTTAAAAAGAAAACCATTTTTATTATTAATAATCATCTCTGAAATACCACCGAGATCTGAACCAATTATTGGTTTTCCTAGTTGCAGAGATTCAATTATAGAATAAGGACTATTCTCATACCAAGATGATGGGGCTACTACACATTTTGCCTTTTTTACAATTCTCTGAAGTTCGTTTTTCTGCTTAAACCCCTTAAAAATTACATTATTTATTTTCTCTTTAATTACATATTTTCTAAGTTCTTCTTCCATAGGACCAGTTCCAATAACAATCAATTTCTTATTAAAGTTTTTAAAAGCGTCGATCAATATATACAACCCTTTCTCTTCAGATAATCTACCAAAATATACGTAATTTCCATTAAATGAATATTGCTTTTCAATTTGTTGATTGTTTTCTAAAAAATTAGGTATATAAACTAAGCGTTCGGGATTAATACCGAATTCTTTAAATTTATTATTATAAAACTTACTAGGAGTTATTATATATTTAATACTATCATAGCTCTTTTTCAAATAATTAACATAAGATTCTATCGAGATTATAGCACTTTTAATATAAGACTTTTTTACACACTTAGACAAAGTGCATTGATAATATTTATGTTTTTTACATTTTTCACAAATTTTATGATTATTAAACATTTGATAATTTGGACATAGCATTTTTAAATCATGTGCTGTATACACAATAGGGATATTATGAGAGTTTAAAATATCAATAATAGATAATGAAAGCTGATGTTGAAAAATATGAAGATGGGCTATATCTGGTTGAGTTGCTTCAATTAATTTCTTTAATTTATGACGTGCCTCAAAAGAATATATAATTTTTAAAGCATATTTAACAGATTGAAAAAAGTTTTTAGGATTGTTATAATTTACATTATCTACAAAATAATCACTATATTCTGATGAAAAATTTTTATCATCCTTCATAGAAAAATCAATAACTGTGTGACCATTTTTTTGTAATATTTCCTTTAAAGCAAAATAATAAGTTTCACTTCCACCTTTGATATAAAAAAATTTATTTATCATTAATATTTTCATAACTCACCCCCTTAATCTACAATAGTGTAATAATTTATAAAAAAAAATACAAAAATAAATCAGAAAATTTTCCAATTTACTTCTGTCTTTATATTCATTATTAATAGAAGAGGCTTTAAAACACCCTTCCCCAAGTTAACTATTTGTAAATTGTCCAAACAAACATTTGTCATATTATCAACCACTTTCCAATAATACTCTATAAGATATAAATATTGTCTATCATTATCAAAAAATGAAATTCTTCCTTTAATTTAGATTATACCATAATTTGTTTTAATTGAAAATAGTTTTGATATAAATTAACAAAAGCATAACTTTCATTATGCTCTATTTTTTATAAATATTTATTTATTAATCTTGTTTCATCAGAATTTGTTAAATCTGTACTATCAAGCTGTTCTAAAAGTTTCTTCTGATCTCTCGTGATTTTTTTAGGTATCATTACCTTAATTACCACATACATATCGCCTTTACGAGACGAATGTACATCTTCGATACCTTTACCACGCAAACGATATTTATCACCAGTTTCAGCACCAGCATCTATGGTTAATTTGACATTACCAGATATAGTTGGTACTTCCTTTTTACAACCAAATATAGCTTCAGTAATTGTAATTGGAAAATCTATATATATATCATTTTCTTCACGTTTAAATAACGAATGTTCTTTAACATTAAATTCTAAATAAATATCACCATTAGGCCCACCATTGGTACCAACTTCGCCTTTACCAGCCAAACGTAATTGATTACCAGTATCTACACCTGCAGGAACGCTAACCGATAAAGTCTTATTTACCTTGACTTTGCCATTACCGCGACAATTACTACACTTAGAATTATAAGTTTTACCACTACCACCACAGTTTGGACAAGTAGTTCTAGACATAAACGTTCCAAATAATGTACGTTGTTCCACAGTTGCTACTCCACTACCGTGACATTCTGAACATTTTGATTCACCATAGCCACCTTTACCATTGCATTCAGGACAATCTTCATATGTTTCTAATTTTACGTCTTTTTTACAACCAAATACAGCTTCTTCAAAAGTTAAATCCATTTTAATTAGAGAATCTCTACCTTTAGTTGCACGATTAGCACTTCTACTACGACTGCCACCAAAGCCAAAGTCAAAGCCAGAATTGCCAAATAAATCTCCAAAAATATCCGAAAAATCAAAACCTGAGAAATCAAAACCACCAGCCCCACCAGCCCCACCAGCTCCACCTTGATTAAATGCAGCATGACCAAATTGATCATATTGCTTTCTTTTATTAGTATCAGATAATACCGCATATGCTTCTTGAGCTTCTTTAAATTTTTCAGCAGCATCTGGTTCTTTGGAAACATCGGGATGATACTTTTTCGCAAGTTTTCTAAAAGCACTTTTAATTTCATCATCACTAGCAGTCTTACTAACTCCTAGGACTTCATAATAATCTCTTTTTTCCATACTACACCACCTTTTGATTATTTAATAAGTTCTTCTAAATCTTTGATCTTTTCATCAAAGAAATCAAAAGCTTTTTGTAAAGTTTCTTTATTTTCTATATCTACACCAGTATTTTTAAGTATTTCTAATGGATAATCTTTACAACCACTATGTAAAAATTCTAAATATTGATCTCTAACTAATGTATTACCTTTTAATATTTTAGAAGCAATTGCTAAAGCACTAGTTAATCCAGTTGCGTATTTATATACATAGAAAGATGTATAAAAATGTGGAATTCTAGCCCATTCATATCTAATTAGATCATCACTAATAACATTATCACCATAATACTTCTTATTTAATTCATAATAAGTATTCGAAAATTCTTCACTTGTTAAAGGAATACCTTTTTCCTCTTTATCATGCATAATCATTTCAAATTCTGCAAACTGTGTTTGTCTATAAATAGTTGTTCTTACTTTATCTAAAATATCTGCAATATAAAGAATCTTTTCATCCTTTGTTTTAGCGTGCTTATATAAATAATCATTTAACAATACTTCATTAACAGTAGATGCTATTTCCGCCAAAAATATAGGATAACCATGATAAGTATAATCTTGAGTTTTAGAATAATAAGAATGCATAGAGTGACCTAATTCATGAGCCATCGTACTAACAGAATCTATAGTATTATTATAATTTAATAATAAATATGGTTTTGTATCATAACAACCCCAACTATAAGCACCACTCTTTTTACCTTTATTTGGATATATGTCTATCCAATGTTCATCAAATGCTTGTTGTAAATCTTTTATATAAGTTTCACCTAAAGGAGCAAGGGCTTCAAGCACAATTTTTTTTCCTTCATCAAATGAAATATTTTTAGTTTCTTCATTACCTAAGTCTAAATAAATATCATACATATGCATTTCATCTAAATTTAACATTTCTTTTCTAAGTAACATGTATTTGTGTAATTTATCTAAATTATCATGTGTTACTTCTATTAAATTTTTATATACATCTAAGCTTATATTATCAGAATATAAGCTCATCTCTAATGGACTATTATACTTCTTTACATTACTAATAAAAAAATCTTCTTTAATTTTACCCTTTAGACAAGCCGCAATGGCATTGATACGCTTTTTAAAATAATCATACATTTTCTCAAAAGCCGCAATTCTAACATTACGATCTTTGTGATTCATGTACTTAATATAATTACTATGTGTAAGTTCTACGTTCTCATCATCAACTATAATTGTACCTAAATCGATATCAGTATTATCAATATTATTAAAAACTTCATCACCAGTCCCAAAAGTATTAATAGCTTTAGTAATTATTTCTTCTGACTTTTTATCTAAAGTGTGTTCTTTATATCTAAATATTTTCTCTAAATCAAATTTATATTTTTCTAAACCACTGTTTTCTTTAATATAATCTAAAACTTTGGTAAAATCATTGTCTAATAATTCTGGAACTACAAATGATGTTGTATTTGAAATGTTTTCCATCAACTTATCGGCTCGCATCTTTAACACTCTAAAATCATTATTAGTTGTATCTACATCATAAGAAAGATGAGCATACATAAATAAATAATCAGCTTTTCTATTTAATTTTTCTTCTAGTTGATAAAAATTAAATAAACTATCAGCACTATCCATAATATGACCTTTATAAATAATTAGTTCATTTAATAAATCTTTTATTTCTACTTCACAATCATCAAAATTACTTACTAATGTATCAGCATCCCACTTATAAATATCACTAATTTCACTTCTAAGTTTTTCTTTTTCCATGTATCCTCCAATAAAACTGGAAGTTCTAGTCATCCTAGAACTTCACAATCTATTATATTATGGTTATTTATTTTTCTTCATATTCAGCATCAACTACATTATCTTTTTTAGAAGATTTTGTTTCTTCTGTAGTTTCAGAATCAGATTTGGCATTTTCTTGTTGCTGCTTAGATGCTTCTTCATAAACTTTGGTAGCAAAAGCCATAGCAGTTTCCATTAATTTATCTTTTTTAGATTTAATATCATCTAGATCATTACCCTCTAAAGCTTTTCTTAAATCTTTCATTTCAGCTTCAGCCTTATCTTTGTCTTTAGAATCAAGCTTATCATCTAAATCTTTAATAGCTTTTTCAGTTTGGAAAATAGCTTGCTCTGCTTCATTACGAATGTCAGCTTCTTCTCTTTTCTTAGCATCAGCTTCTTTATTAGCTTCAGCTTCTTTTACCATCTTTTCGATATCTTCATCACTTAACCCTGTAGAAGATGTGATAGTAATTTTTTGCTCTTTATTAGTTCCTAAATCTTTAGCTTTAACATTGACAATACCATTAGCATCTATATCAAAAGTTACTTCAATTTGAGGTACACCACGAGGTGCTGCAGGAATATCAGTAAGTTGGAAACGACCTAAAGTTTTATTGTCATTTGCCATTGAACGTTCACCTTGAAGTACATGAATATCTACTGCTGGTTGATTATCAGCAGCTGTTGAGAATACTTGACTCTTGCTTGTTGGAATAGTAGTATTTCTTGGAATTAATACTGTCATTACACCACCTAATGTTTCAATACCAAGTGATAATGGTGTAACATCAAGTAAAA
>CANTWP010000033.1 GCA_947853245.1 uncultured Bacilli bacterium
AAAATACTGATAATACTATAAATACTAATAATATTGATAATATAGGAAAGTCCACTACATGTGGCAGTGGTAAGAAGTATAAGCAGTGTTGTGGCAAATAGCTGTGTTTATAAGGGCTTGCGAGTTTTTGATAAGTTCGGAAATCACTAAAAAAACCCTTTAGATAAGTTTTTTTGGGAGCAAATATATGAATTTTGCTCCTTTTGTTATATAATAATGCAGAAAGATATATAGCAATTTATAGTGAGGATTGAAAATGAATAAACAAGAAATATATAACTTTATAAAATCTAAAAACATATGGTATGAAATAACAGAGCATAAAGCAGTTTATAATATGGAAGAACTAACACAAATTGATATACCTTATCCAGAATATGATGCTAAAAATTTATTTGTTAGAGATGATAAAAAAAGAAATTATTATCTTATAACTGTTAGAGGAAACAAAAGAGTTGATTTAAAAGAATTTAGAAATAAAAATGGAACAAGACCATTAAGTTTTGCGAGTGAAAGTGACTTATTAACTATAATGAATTTAATAGCAGGTGCAGTAACTCCATTAGGTTTATTAAATGATAAAGTACATAAAGTTCAATTTTATATAGATAAAGATTTTATGAATGATAAACATATTATAGGAGTTCATCCAAATGATAATACAGCAACAGTATGGCTAAAAGTAGAAGATTTAATTGATTTAATAAAAGAAAATGGTAATCAAGTATTTGAAATAGAAATATAAGAATAATGCAAATTTATAGTTTTAAATTTAGATAAGATATTAGGATTATAAAGTCAATTTATTAACAGTATTCAAAAAAAGGTGAACTTTATTGCTCAAAAAGTGAATGAAATTTCGTCATGTGGTAACGGCAAAAAAATAAGCAATGTTTCGGTAAATAATAAACATCTAAGATGCATCATGTAGATGCATTTTTTTATAATAAAAGCATTTTTAATTTTGTTATGATATAATTAACATAAAGAATGGAGAGATTATATGCATGATTATAAATTAATGCCTAAAGTAGAATTACATTTACATTTAGATGGATCTGTTAGATTAGAGACAGTAGCGGAATTATTGAATAGAGAAATAGTTGATGTAGAAAAAGACATGGTAGCAAGTGATAAATGCTTAGATTTAAATGATTATTTAACAAAATTTGCTATAGCTGGAAAAGTTATGCAGACGAAAGAAAATTTACGAAGAATTGCCTATGAATTGGCTTTTGATTTAAAAAAAGATGGAGTAATTTATGCGGAAATTAGGTTTGCTCCGTTGAAACATATCTTAGGTGGTCTTAATGCTTCGGAAGTTGTTGAAAGTGTGCTTGAAGGTTTATTTCAAGTTGACATTAAGACTAACCTGATACTTTGTATGATGCGTGGTGATAATGAAAAACAAAATATGGAAGTTATTGATTTGGCATGTTCTTTTATTGGACGAGGTGTTGTAGCGATTGATTTAGCAGGAGCCGAGGCAATATATAAAACATACGATTATAAGAACTTATTTGAATATGCTAAAAAGTTACAGGTACCGTTTACTATTCATGCGGGAGAAGCAGATGGGGAAGATAGTATTAAATCAGCAATAGCTTTTGGTGCAAAAAGATTAGGTCACGGAGTAAATGCTATTTTTTATCCTAAATTGTTAGAAGAGATTAAAGAACAAGATATCTTATTAGAAATTTGTCCAACTAGTAACATTCAAACTAATGTTGTAAAAACTTTATCTGAACATCCGGTTCGAGCTCTTTATGATACTGGAATATCCATTTCTATAAGCACAGATAATAGAACAGTGTCAAATATTAGTTTGACTGAAGAATATGAACAATTAGAACAAATATTAGCTTTTAATTATGACGACTTTGTTAAAATGAATATTGCGGCTATAAAACATGCTTTCCTAAACGATAAAGATAAAGCACTTTTGTTAAGGGAATACGAAAGTTTATTAAATAATATTAATAATTAAAATAACATATTAAATTAAAATATTGCTTAGTTTTTCTTCATAAATTATAAATATTTATAAAAAATTAATAAAATGTTCGTAAAAAAGGTTAAAGTATGATAAAATATCTATATAGACAAATGATTAGTATATATAATTGTTATAAAAATGAAATATAAAAATAAATTATACTTTAATTCATGTGTTTAGTTTGATAAATATATTATTGAAAGTAGGGGATTTTAATGAATGAAAAGGCAAAAATATATATTGTTTTTGTTGTTATTGTCGCTTTAATTGGTGTTGTTATTGGGTATAATATTACTATATCTAATAAAAGTAAAAAAGTTTACGATGAATTTATTGTCAACTTAAATAAAGAGGAAGAGAACATTGTGTTTATTGGTAGAGAAGGTTGTCAGTGGTGTCAATTATTTAGACCTATTTTTGATTATTATGCTGATAAATATAAAATTTCATATAGCTATATTGATACAGATACTTTAGTTAGCAAAGATTTCAATAAAATTTTAGATAAATTAGAAATAAGCGAAGATGATTTTGGTACACCATTAGTTGCGTTTGTCCAAAATGGTGAAATTAAAGAGACAATTAGTGGTTATGTAGATGAAAGCGAATTATTAGATATTTTAAAAGAACAAGGTTTTGTGTCAAAAGATGAAACAATTGCTTTGAATTATTTAGATTTTGCTAGTTTTAAGAAAGTTGTTAAAAGTAAACAAAAATCTGTTATAGTAGTAGGGCAAAAATATTGTACTTTTTGTATTCGATTTAAACCAATTTTAATGAGTGTTGCAGATAATAAAAATGCTGAAATATATTATATTAATTATGACGCAATTGAAGAGCAAGCTGAATTAAAGGAATATGTCAGTCAATTTGAAGAGTTCCAAGGAGATTGGGGTACACCATTAACAATTGTGGTTGAAAAAGGTAAAATTATAGATTCACTTAGTGGTTATGCCAGTGAAGAAAACTTTATAAAATTTTTGCAAAAAAATGAATTATTAGGAGAGTAGGTGAAAGAATGTCAGAGGTATATAAGCAAGCTAAATTATTTAAAGATAAATACCCTACTACTGTAGCATGGCGATTAAAACAACATTGTAAGGTGATCGATTTACATTTAAATCCAGATGAAAAAATTATCTATGTTTTTGTAGCTCAAAAGAATGATAATCCGTTTGATATAATAACTTCTTCTGTTATAGCCCTAACTAATAAAAGAATTTTAATTGGTCAAAAACGTTTAGTATTTGGATATTTCTTAAAAGCTATTACACCAGACATGTTTAATGATTTAACAGTAAAAATGGGAATAGTTTGGGGTAAAGTGTATATTGATACAGTAAAAGAATTTGTTTGTTTATCAAATATTCAAAGAGAAGCATTACCAGAGATTGAAACATCCATCACATCTTTTATGATGGAAGAAAAGAAAAAATATAATATGGCAGAAGAACAAGCATCCTAACGGGTGTTTTTCTTGTAAAAAAAATAAAAACATATTAAAATAAATATAGGTGATGTATCATGAAACGATTAATTACATTAATTGGTTTATTACTATTATTATATTTGTTGTTGAGATTAGGATATCGTTTTTATGGCCGAGGCCATAATTATGAATATAATATCAACAATGGTGATAACAACTTTACTATTATAGAAAAATTTAATAATGATAAAGATAATCCTAATTACTATTTTGAAGTTAAAATAGATGATAATACTTTTTATTTACAAACATATGATAATTTTAAAAATAAATCGAAAATAATTAAAAATATTTATTATTATTCCAATGATATTTATAAATGTATTTTGCCTATTTTTGTAGATGATCAAATTATTTCTGATATCTTGTGTAAAAGAAACGATAGTGAATATCTTTATTATTATAATAATTTAAAAGGAATAAATAATGATTTAGATGAGTTTGCTAATGAATTATTACAATATGGTTATGACTCTACAAAATGGTATGCTTCTAATGAGAAGATTCAAAGTGATGGAGTTAGTTTGTACTATAATAATATGTTTTCTAATCATTACGTATTATTAACAAATTATAAAGGAATACTGTTATTAAATACAAAAAACAAAAAGGTTAATAAAATAAATTTATTTTCTTCAGATGTGTATCAAAAAAAACTAGATTTTGTTTATAAGAATAAATATGTAGTAGCGGATTATAATATGAAATTTAGATTTCATGAGTTTTACGTAATTGATATGACTAATGGTGACAAAAGTACCATTATTTCTAATAATGAACTATCATTTGATTCTTATATTCAAGGAATAGTAGATAGTAAAGTATATTTGTTTGATAAAGATTCTAAAAAGCAATACGCCATTGATATGAAAAAAAATGAAATTAAAGAAGTAGGAAATGAAAAATTAGGCGTTAAAATTTATAACAATACAACTATGGAATGGGAAGTTATAAGTGCTATTACTGCTAGTAATGAGCAAATTTTATTTTCTACCAAAAATAATGAAGAAAAAAATGGATTTGTGAAAGTTGATAAAATAGGAACAGCAGATTATGGTTATTATTTTTACTATAAAAAAGTAGATGATAAATATTTAGTTTATCGTTCTAATGTTCAAGATAATACACAATTGACGTATGTATTTACGACAACCAATATAGATAATATCATTTATTTTTATGATTCTGTTTATTTTATTAATGATGAATTTATCAATAATTATTCTGATAAATTTGGTGTAAGAAAAATAGCAAGTTATAATGAGCTAAAATTTAATGATAATTTATATTTTTCGGCATACGCAAAATAGGAAGGTGTTAACATGGCAAAAACGGCTATTGTTTTATCAGGTGGTGGTTCTTGTGGGGCATACCAAATAGGGGTATGGAAAGCATTACGTAAATTAAATATTGATTATCAAATAGTTACTGGTGTATCAGTTGGTGCTTTAAATGGTTTAATGATGGTTCAAAAAGATTATGCTATTGCGTATAAAATGTGGTCCAATATTGATTATAGTTTATTATTTAAACATTTTATTGACGCTAATGATCAAAATTTGAAAAACAAAGATATATATATGAAGTATGTTGATGGCTTTTTTGAAAATGGCGGTATGGATATATCTAATTTAGAAGCTACTGTTGCGAATAAATTTGATGCCGAAAAGTTTTATAATTCTAATATTGATTTTGGTATAGTGGTTTATAACTTAACTAAATTAAAATCAGAATCTTTTACAAAATCACAGATATCTGCTGATCAAATTAAAGATTATGTAATTGCTTCTGCTACTTGTTTTCCAGCATTTAAGATAAAAAAAATAGATGATCAAAAATATATTGATGGAGGTTATGGCGATAACTTACCTATAAATTTAGCGGTAAAGATGGGGGCTACTAAAATTATTGCGGTTGATTTAGAACAAATCGGTTTAAAAAAAATGCCACAAAATAAAACAGTAGATGTAGATTATATTAGACCTAAAAATGATATTGGTTCATTTTTGGTTTTTGATAAGTACCAAGCCAGAAAAAATATAAAGTATGGTTATTATGACACATTGAAAAAATATGGTCATTTAAAAGGCGATAGTTATACTTTTTATAAATTGGGTTATGATTATTTTATAAAAAAAATCAATAAAAAATTTCATAAATATTTAGAATATTTAGAAAATAGTCCTACTGGTAATAAAATTAATAAATTGAAAAATAAATTTGCTCAAAAGCTATTAAATTTTGAAGATTTAAATGTTAATGATGTAGTAAATATAAGTATTAATGTTTTGGGCAATTCGTTATCAATTGATGACACAAAAGTATATTTCATTTCACAGTTTAATTATTGTTTACGAAAAAAAATCAAAAATATTGATTCTCTCGATTCTGAATCAATTAAGAATAAGATTAAAAATAATCAAATTAGTGGTTTACTAGGTTCTAAATATATTGTAAAATATATTTATGACAATTTACAATCAGATGAACAGGTTAATCTAAGTTTACTTTATACTATATTTAAAAGAGAATTTTGGGCTGCTGTATATTTGATTTGTATTGAATAAGGAGGATTTATGGAACAAAAGATAATATTAACTGGAATTAGACCAACGGGAAAATTACATTTGGGTCATTATTTCGGAGCTATTCAAAATTGGGTTAAGTTACAGGATGAGTATAATTCTCATTTTGAAATTGCTGATGTTCAGGCTTTAACTGACAATTTTGATAATCCTAAAAAAGTGAGAGAGAATGTGCGAGAGATTGCTATAGATTTATTATCATGCGGTATTGATCCAAATAAATCCACATTATTTATTCAATCTATGATTCCAGAAATAGCAGAGCTAACGGTTTATTATTCCAACTTAGTTACCATGGCAAGACTATATCGTAACCCTACTGTTAAAACTGAGATCGGTCAAAAAAAGGCTATTTTTGGTAATTCTGGAGAAAGTGTTACATATGGTTTTGTAGGTTATCCTGTAAGTCAAGCTGCTGATATTACTGCTTTTGAAGGAGAATGTGTACCTGTTGGAGAAGATCAATTGCCTTTAATTGAACAATGCCGGGAAATAGTTCGAAAATTTAATTCTATTTATGGTGAGACATTAAAAGAGCCAGTAGCAGTTTTAAGTGATAATAAGAGAATTAAAGGTTTAGATGGTAATGAAAAAATGGGAAAAAGTCTTGGAAATGCTATTTATTTAGCTGACACTGAAGATGAAATAAAAAATAAAGTAATGTCTGCAGTTACGGATCCGAAGAAAATAAAAAAAGATGATCCTGCTAATCCTAAAGTATGTATGGTATATTATTATCATAAATTGATAAAAAATGATAATATTAATACAGTTTGCTCTGAATGTAAAAATGGTACTAGAGGTTGTGTTGCTTGTAAAAAAGAGTTAATAACAAAAATGATGGAGTTTTTAAAACCGATTCAAGATAAACGAAAGTATTATGAACAACATTTGGATGAAGTAGATCAAATTTTAATTAGTGGAACAAATAACGCACGTGCGAAAGCTAAAGCTACTATGAAAAAAGTAAGAAAAAGTATGCAGATAGATTATTATGAAGAATAGATATTTCTATTCTTTTTTTCATATATTTTATTGGTGATAATAATGCGTGATAATATAAAGTTGATTATTAAAGGATTTATTATTGGTTTAGGTAAAATATTGCCAGGTGTAAGTGGTGCTGTACTTGCGATGATGTTAAATGTTTATGAACCAACTTTAAAGGTAATTTCTAATTTGAAAAATAATCTTTATTATAATTTAAAATTTTTAATGTTACTTGGTTTAGGAGGAATTATATCAATTGTTTTTGGTAGCAATTTATTACTGTTTTTTTTAGATAAGTTTTATATTCAAACTATGTTTTTATTTATTGGAATAATAATTGGTGGAATAAAGGGTATCGTGCGAGAAACCCAAGGTGTAAAATTTAAAGAAATTTTGATAGCTGTTATAATAGTCACTATATTTTGTTTATTATCGTTCTTACCAACAGATATATATTATAATTCTTCTAATAATATCTTTATATGCTTTATTTCGGGTATATTAGATGCTTTTGCTTCTATAGTCCCTGGTGTAAGTGGAACTATATTATTAACTTTGATAGGTACTTATAAACCTATCTTAAAGGCGTTTGCGGGTATATTAGACTTTAATTTATTAAGTAATAATTTATTAATACTATTTCCTTTCTTTATAGGTTTTTTATTTGGTGCATACTTTATTTCTAAATTTTTAAATTACGCCTTTAAACGTTATAAGACGATCAGTTACTCTTGTATAGTAGGTTTTATTATTATATCTATATTAATGTTAATTATAAAAATGGATATATTTAATTTTAGTTTTTTACAAATATTAATATCGTGTTTATTTGGAATCATAGGTTTATTTATTTCTAAAAAAATTAATATTTAATTTATACATACATAAAATTAATTGAGGTGAAATGATGGATAAAAAATTACCTGGAATATATGCAAATAAAATTGATAAAAAACTAAATAATAATGAATGTGTATATTACTCAGATTCTAAAAAAGGAGATAATGTGGTAAATAAAAGTAAAGAAAAGAATATAATAAATAAATCGACTCTTAATATTAATCAAAAAATAAATAATATTTTTAATTCTAATAAATATGTATATAAGGCAGATGTACTTATTACTACTAAAGACGGTAAAATAACTAAAAAAATAATTGGTCAGAATAAAACTCATCTAATTACTATGGAAAATGAGTTGATTCCAATATCAGATATATTAGATATAGATTTTGCTCAATAAAAAAAGGCTTTTTATGGCCTTTTTTAAATTACATCTACAAATGTATCTGGTAAACATCTTAATACACAAACACAATTTAAATTCATTGTAAAGAATACATTGGTTGATACGTAAGGTATTGCTGCTGATGTAGTATCGTCTGTATTTTCAGCTAATACTCTAAAAGTTGCACAACATCCATCTATTTTTTCTACACGAAATACATTAGAACAAGTTACTCCTTCATCGCCACAAACTACGTTATCACGAGTTATAGGCATGCTCCATGGTGTTCCATTTCCACAACAAGTATAAAGCATGATTGGGTATATGTTGAAAATACGACACAATTGATGTGGATTGTCTATTAGTACTAGAAATAG
>CANTWP010000034.1 GCA_947853245.1 uncultured Bacilli bacterium
TTCTTCTTCAATTGTTTCTGTTTTATTTGATACTTTTGGTTTTTTCATAATAGTTGGACACCTTCCACGTTTTCATTCAACTATATTATAACCGTTTTCTTTGTATTTTGAAATCCATGCACTCAGCAGTCCATCGCTAGGTAATCCAATGTCTAAAGCAACGGTCCATATTGGTTCATTATTTATTAAAACTCTGTTTATAGCTTCTTGTTTTTCATATTTAGCATAATCTTTATTTTTATTAGTTCTTAAAACATCATATCCGTGTATGTCAATTAATTTAAATAAATAATTTACTCCTGATGCTCGAATACTATACTTTTTAGAAATTGAATTTACAGATAATCCTGCTTTTTTATCATTATATAAATTTATTTTATTTTCATAACTTAATTTACTCATATAAAAACCTCGTTTCTATGTCCAAGAAACGAGGTTCACATCATATTTTATTTTTCTCTTTGAAATACCGCTACTACTTTCGCAAATATAAATAATATATCATTACTCTTAGACATAGCTAATCCTTTACCAGCTGCCTTACCACCAATTGTCATTGCGGCTATTAAGGCTGTTATTAATAATGTAGCTATTAATAATGAGCAATTTAATGTTTCTGATATATAAACGGCTACTGTAACACCAGCAGATCCAGAAATAATACCACATATATCACCGATAACATCATTACAAAATGATGACACTTTAGAAGCATTCTTTTTAAATGATACTGCAGTCTTAGCCCCCTTAACCTTACGAGCAGCCATAGAATGAAATGGTTTTTCATCAGCAGATGTTACTGCTACACCAATTATATCAAAAATGATACCTATCAAAATGAATAATATTACTAAAATTATCCCTAGTAATAATCCTGCTTTAGGCAGTGTTAATTCAGAAATTAAAGAAAATACAAAAGAAATAATAAAAGCTAAAATAGTAATAGTTAAAATCCAACCAATATTATTGTTTTTCTTTTTTTTACTTTGTCTTGTCATAATTCTCCCTTTATTTATACTAAAAAAGCCAATAGGCTCTACAAAAATGATAAAATGGCTATCTAAATAATTAACTTTACGTCTTAGGTCAAGTTGGATTTCCCCGGTTCTTACATTTCGTTACCGAAATTGCGGTTTCCCTTTGAAAGCTCCGATATATTGTCACCAGATATATGACTTGATTACCACTTAGTACGCACTGCAATCTTATGTAGATAATGCATTCTAGGAGATTTCCTCAACAATCGTTTATTATTAATTCTTTTTAGCAAACATTGTTTCAAATTGCGATGCCCAAATAATCTTAGCTATAAACTACTTAGGATGAATCAATTATCCCCAACATTCACGCAAGACAAGCTACACTACTCGTAAGTTTCCCCACATAGTAGGTTCAATCCCATAATCGTATAAAGTCCATCAACTTGCGTGTTTAGGCTTTACACAAATAAAGGTCTCCACGATTGGTGGGTCGGCACGCACATGCCATTGTGGTCGCCCAACAATCTTACCTTCCAGCATTCACCCCAAACTGGGCGTAAGAAGCAAACACCAGAAGTTTCACCGATATGCTCTTTAATGGTTTTTTAGTTCCATCTTCATAATAAACTAAATTGACTAGAATAATGTGCCATTTCAAACACATTTACATAATAACATATTTTAAAAAATCTGTCAAATTGATGTAAATGCTACTATATTATATGAATAAATCTTTCTTTTTTGCTAATTTTAAAAGTTTTTATAATAATTGATATTCTTTAGAAAGCACTCTTTCGTCGCTACAATACTCCATTATAAATTTATTATCTTTTTTACATATAATAATCCCTATTGTTTTATCTTGATTTAAAATTCTAACGTTTCTATCAATGTAATTCATATATGTTTCTATTTGACCTATATGTTCTTTTCTTAATTCAGTAACTTTTAATTCCACCACTACATAGCAATTGAATTTAATATTATAAAGTAATAAATCTACATAATTATATCTATCTCCTATTTTAATTTTATATTCATTATCTATATAACTAAATCCATTACCTAATTCATACATGAAACCACTTATATCTTCTAAAATTAATTGTTTTAATAACTTTTCACTTAATTTAGTTATATTAATATTATTTTTATTTCTGATTAATATAGGATTGTTAATTAAATCTTCTACTTTTGATTGTTCTTTATTAATTAATTTATTCTTAGCATTTTCATCTAATCGTTCATATTCACTAGATTTGATTTTTTCATGAAGCTGTCTAACCGATAAATTTTGTTCTTCAGCAATATTTATATAATAGTTTATTTTATTGATATCATTTAACATTAATACTTCATAATAGTGTGACCATGTCAATTGTGCCGACACTGTCGGCGTTTTTTGGCTTTGAATAAAAATATAAAACTGTCTTATTTTTAATAAGGTTCTAACACTATACTGTCTGTTAAATTCCTTAGTTAATCTAATTGAATAATTTTTAATTATGCTCTCTCCATAATGTTTACCAGCTTCCGCTAATAATTTTCCAACATTATAATAGGTATTTAGATCACTCCTATTTTTGCTATAATCTTTAGCTTGCTTATATACTTCATTATTTATTAACTCTTTTTTGATCTTATCATAATAATTACTTTCTAACACATATATCACCATTATTAATGTACGATATAAGTTTTATATTTCCTTTTAATTAAAAAAATAATGCTTGCTTTAAACAAACATTATTTAATAATTTATCTAATCAACATTTTGATCGTTAGTAGAAACGTTATCTCCAACACCAAGAATTTCTTGAATATGTTGTTCTAACTCATCATCACTAGAATTATTACTTTCTTCATTTGGGGTATCAGTTTCTGCCGGAGTATTATCTTCTTTTGGATCTGTTGTTGGAGTAGATGGCTTAGCGGGTTTAGCATCAACTTTGCCTGGATCTTTAACATTAGTAGCGTCACCATCATAAGAACTTTCTAATACTTCTCCATTGTATATTTTATCAAACAATTCTTTTGCTTTATTCACACTATCTTCTTTTGGAATCATAACATATAGTTTTTGTCCAGAATAAGAATAAGTATATTCAGAACCATCACTACCATCTAAACTAATAGAAGTAACTGTCCAAGATGGCATTTTATCAATTTGATATTTTGCTAAAGAAGTTATATCATTCATACTAAGGTTGGTTTCAAAACTTCCTTCCAAAGAATCTAAAATAGAAATATATTTCGTGATAATAGCAGGACTTGCTACTTTACGAATAATAGCCTCAATCAAGGCTTGTTGATTTTGTCCACGAACTCTATCTCCAGATATAAATGCTTTACGTGTACGGGCAAATTCTAAAGCCTGTTCTCCATTTACATGATTATATCCTTTAGAAAAATGATATCCAGAAGATGTAGTAGCACCTGCATTGGAATTAAAACTATATTCTGAGTAAACATCAACACCACCTAAGGCATCTACTAGTTTTATCAAACTAGTAAAGTTAACTCTAACATAATAGTTAATATCTATATCTAATAAATCTTCTAATGTTTGAACAGACATATCTACACCATAAATACCTGCATGAGTTAGTTTATCTTTATATCCAGTAGTTCCATGTAATTGTACATAATAGTCCCTAGGTATACTTGTTAACAATACCTGACCAGTTTTAGGATTAATTGTTACTAACATATTCACATCGCTTCTGGATACCGAACTAACTGCTCCATATGTGTCAATACCAGCAACATAAATAGTAAAAGTATCTTTTGTAATATTTACTTCTTTAGTAATGTCTTCCACTTTATATTTTAAAGAAAAAGTATATATTGTTTTTATTTTATCCTTAAAATCTGTAAATTCCTCTTCAATCATATACTTATAATTGTCTTCAATTACAATCGCATCTATGGAGTTGTTGATCAAATTATCTATAAAATCAAGTACACTATCATATTCTAATAGAGAAAATTCTATTTTATTGTTTAAATGTTCCAGCATAGATTGTTCATTTTCGTCTCTTTTTAAAACACCTATCTTTTTGTTTTTTAAATCTTCCAAATTATTATAATAACTATCTTTTAAAACGACTACAGAATAATTTTCTGTTGCATATCCCTTAAACTTGAAATTTCCCATAAAAAGTATAGTTTTAAATAAATAGCATAAGCTGACAACAAAAACTAAAGATAAAAATATTGATAAAATCAAAAATCCTATTCTTCCCTTTTTCTTTAATTTCCATTTAAAAGAAACAAATACATTAAAAAGGTTTAAACCTAACAATAATATTACAATAATTGAAAAGTATTTTATCGGGATAACATTTAAAATACTAATTGAAACTAAGAGTACCACACTTAATGTCAAGGTAATTACACTCATTATCTTGTTTATTATTTTCATTTTACCACCCCTATTATTATATCACTTTATTAATTATTTAAAAATATATAATTTTTTATTACCATAATACCATAAAACTTTTAACCTATTCAGCTTTTTTTAATATTTCTGCTATTCTAACACTAGCATCTCCATCCCCATAATAATTTATTTTGTCGTCATCAATTATCTTAGCATTGATTATCTTATTATATAAGTCATTATATTCTGGTTTAGCTAAAATATTATATCCTCTATTTAAAGTTTCTACCCATTCAGTTTGTTCTCTAATTGTTATACACGGAGTATCTAATATATAACATTCTTTTTGTAAACCACCTGAATCTGTTATAACCTTTTCGGCGTTTTTAGTTAAATAAAGCATTGTTAAATAGTCCACAGGTTCTACAAAATAAATATTACTATAATTATATTCTTTATGTAATTTATCTATCATATTTTTAATTCTTGGGTGCACAGGAAATATAACTAAACTATCCAATTCATTTAATGTTTTTAAGATATTAGATATATTTGTATCATCCATTGTATTTTCCGCACGATGAATGGTAGTTAAATACCACTTGTTAAATTCTTTTTTATCATATATTGGAACTAAATTTAAATTTTCTAAATTATACTTTTCTTCTGCCAATTTAGAGAAGTAAAGTACAGAATCACACATAACATCACCAACGTTATATACATTCTTAACAATACCTTCTTTTTCTAAATTTTTAATAGCTGTTTCTGTAGGACAAAAAAGAATTTTAGAAATATGATCTGTTAATACCCTATTTTGTTCTTCTGGCATTGCCATATTATAGCTTCTAAGACCTGCTTCTATATGTATTACCGGTATTAACAATTTAGATGCAGCAAGAGCTCCCGCTAAAGTAGAATTAGTATCTCCATAAACTAAAACATAATCTGGTTTTTCTTCTAATAATATTTTTTCTATTTCTATTAACATATTACCAGTTTGACATCCATGACTACCTCCACCTATACCTAGGTTATAATCTGGTTGTGGGATTCCCAATTGCTCAAAAAAGATATCAGACATGTTCTTATCATAATGCTGCCCAGTATGAATGATAACTTCATCAAAATACTTTCGGATTTCACGAGATACAACACTAGCTTTTATAAACTGTGGCCTAGCTCCTAATACTGTTACAATTTTTTTCATATGTTTCCTCCAACTTTTCATATAATTTATATAACTCTTTTTCCTGTGTTTTCCAATTATACTTTTCTTCTACTAGTTTTCTACCATTCTTACCCATTTCTTTGGATTCTTTGGGATTGGTAATTAAATATTCTACTGCATTCTTAATTGCACTTACATCATTAGGATTTACGCAAATACCACATTTTTTATCAACAAAGTCCCAACATTCTAAATCAGTTGCAATCACAGGTAGTCCATAAGACATATATTCAAATATTTTTGTAATTCCCATACTACCCTTTTTATAATTAACATTTGGAATATAATCTATCAAAACTAAACCAATTCCAGAGTTTAAATAAAAATCTATTAACTGTTGTTTATCTAAAAGTCCTACATATTCAACATTGTTATATCCTTTTATTTTAGTTAAAGAATCAAAATAATTACCAAAACAAGGTCCAGCTAATTTGTATTTAACTGGTAAATCGGAAATTGCTTCTATTATATTATGATGCATATATTGCCTACTAATACCACCGGCAAAACATAATGTATTTAGATTTTTTAATTTACTAACTTTATTATCAATTATTGGATAATTTGTAATAATATATGTATTTTTATTTATATCATATAATCTTTTATAAATATGTTCATTAACAGTAATGATAGAATCCAATTTTTCAAATACTTTTTTTTCCTTGCGTGCATATAAATTTTTAGCAATACCCCTAAAACATTTAGGAAGCCAACTTCTATTAGCAAGTCTATTAACGTTATCTTCGTGGGAATCAAAAACAACTATTTTTCCTCGTTTTTTCATAAAATATGCCAATGAAATTAATTCAGGATCATGAAAATGATAGACATCAGCATTTTCCTTAATACAATATTTCTTTAATTTATATGGTATAACAATAAATCTATTAAATCTATTTTTTTTCTTTACAATAATTGATTTTATATTGACTCCTGATTTTTCTTCACTTAATTGGTCATCCGCACATAAAAGTGTCACATCATATTTTTTTGATAAAGAAATACATTCTTTTTGGAATATTCTACCATCAAATCTTTTATGTGAACTTGTTACATGACATACTTTCATAACTATTTTCCTATACACTTTCTAATAAAATTAAATACTTTTAATTTTTTAGTATTTGTTTTAAAATCATGATGTGATAAGTTTCTTTTTTGCATTATTGCATCAAATTCTTCTTGAGATAAATCTAGTTTTTCTATAAAAGTCTTTATATCTTCCTTAATTTGCTTATCACTGCAAGGTTTCTTTGATAGTTCTTTTAATGCTTCTTCTCTAGAAATAGAACCAGATACAATTAAACTAGATAAATGCGCCCTTCTTTTTTCAAATCCATATTTTTTAGGTTGAATATAACATTGTAACAATCTAGTTAACGAAGATTCACAATGTTTACTACCATAATACTTAAATCCTACTTCCTTTTGAAGTATTTCTAATGCTTTATCCGGATCATAATCAACATAGTTTAATGGTCTTAATTTCTTGATTTTATAAAAATAAGGAATCATAATTTTATATTCAAAAAAGGATAAAAATGGATAAGTTCTTAATTTTATTCTTCCATGTTTTTTATGAATTGATTTTATATTATCAGCATCATAGGCATCATATCCCCAACCAATAGGAGTTATACTTTCAGATACCCAATTGTGTCCACTTATAAAATATCTAATTTTATGTTTTTCTAAATACTTATATAATTTAGCAAAGAAAGCATGATCTTGAGGTACATCTTGATTGGTTACCCCTGAAATAAAATATGCCCTTTGTAAATCCATCATTTCTTCTTCATTTATTTTTATGATTTCCAAGTCAAAACCACATTTTTCAGATAATAATTGAATATTCTCGTTCGATATGTCTGTATTCCAACCACCATCTATATGAACGCCCAATATTCTTAATCCAGCCTTACTTAATATGTAAGCCAAATAAGAACTGTCTACTCCACCTGAAATACCTAAAACGCAATCGTATTTTTTACCTTTACCCTCTTTTTTTAACATTTCAACCATTTTATCAAATTCACGTTGTCCATTTTCATAATTAGGCTTTTCTTTTAAAGCAGTTGTACAATAATTGCAATAACCTTTTTTATCGAATTTTATCGTAGGATCACTAGTATCCATAACACATCTTTTACATATTTTATATTTCATTCCCTTGAATCCTTTCTTATATAACTTTCATAATCTTCTCCGACATAATAATCATAATTAAAATTTTTATGCAACAATACATTTTTTAAATAAACACGAAATTTAAAATGATAATAAAGGTTTAACCTATGATTATGATAAATATAAAATAAATATTTAATTTTTTTAAAAAATTTAAATTTACCTTTAAAACTATTTTTCTTTTGGATATATACCGGAGCAAATTCCATTAAATCTTCGTATTTAAAATTAACAAATTTTTTAAAAAAATTACGATTATATTTATCCTTTATTGGTAGTTTTTCAAAAAAGGACATTAATTCTGTATCCCAAAAAGGCAAATACCAAGCTAATCCAAAATAATCATAGGTTCTTATGTTGTTATTTATAAATTTAGCTTGACGTTCAAAAAGATCATATTGTTCATATATTTCAGAAGCTTTTAATGAATCTATTTTTTTATTGTCAAATTCCATATTCATTATTTCTTGTATTTCTAAATTGAATATATCATTGGAAGATCTATCCAAATTGTAATTATTAAAATAAATTAAATCCCGTATTAACGTTTTTTCTACTTTTTTATTTTCTATAAATTCTACCGGTATATGATTTCCAACTAAAAAGTCTAAAGAAAAGCCTGGGACAATTACACAATCTTTATCTATGATTCCCTTTTTTAAAAGTTCTGATATAGCTGTTAAATCTTGAATTAATGGAATAGCATACCCTCTTCCATAATAGTTAAATAAATCGTTTTGCTCTTTACTGTAATATAAATTCTGGCATATTTCTTGCGTATACTCAACAAAATACCAAGGAATATCTAAAAATTCAGCGACCTTTTTGGAAACTTCAACTTCACCACCAGCTTTATTACCATAAGTAAAAGCAATTATATTTTTATAATTGTTCTTTTTTAAATAATAAGCCAACAATCTAGAATCTTGTCCCCCACTTAACGGAATGACTGCTTTTCTTCCATTCAAATAAGTTATTAGCCT
The DNA here is from genome assembly GCA_947853245.1 of uncultured Bacilli bacterium. Taxonomy (GTDB): domain Bacteria; phylum Bacillota_I; class Bacilli_A; order RF39; family UBA660; genus SIG204. The sequence continues at coordinate 8,770 of CANTWP010000034.1, forward strand.
TTTAAATACATTATTTAAAATGTTATCTAACTCTTCAAAATCACATTTTTTCTCACATAATAGATGTTCATAATAACGCCTTTTTATAATTTTTTGTTTTTTTATAGTAACAATTTGACTAGCTTCTAATTGAAATACATTTTCATATACTGTTTTATTCCCACTAACCCAACGGCACTTTTTCATTTCTTGCATAGCAAGTTCATTTATAGTTGTTTTTAGTAAATTAATATCATCTGAAACATCACCATTTTTTGTATAAAAAACAGGAAAACATCTAAGTCTATCTGAACAAATTATAACCGAATCTTTATCTTCAATTACAATCGAAAAACATCCATTTAATTTGTCAATTATGTTATCTAATTTATTTTCACTTATTAATTGCAAAAATTGTTCATTTGAATAGAATTTATCCTCAAAAAATGCAAATCCTATTACATGTATCTTGTCTTTATTATACCACTTATATGCATTATTATAATATAATTTTATCATATTAACTCCTTATATACAAAGATGAATCATTATCAGATATCTTTTTTGCAGGAACCCCAGCAATTGTACACGTTTCTAAAAAAGACTTATTTACAACCGCATTAGCACCTATCACACAATTATCTGCAATCGTAATGCCACCAAAAATTTTAGCACCAGGACCAATATATACATTATCACCAATTCTTGGTGCCCCATCTTTACCTTTAGCAGGTGCGTTTCCTATATTGGTACAAACATGAATTCTACAATTTTTTCCTATTTTTGCATCACCAGATACTACTATTGTTCCAACGTGAACAATTGCTAAACCTTTATCAAATACATTTATAGGGATTGTCCATTGATACTTATCACACAACTTTTGATACCTTATATTAATAATTTTTTTAGGTATTTTATGATACCATTTATTTTTACAATTATTATAATATTCTGTGTATCTTAACATTTTATAAAATTTAAAGCGTCTATCAGAAATTCTATTATGCCATTTTTTATTTAGAATGCCTGTTTGCTTTAAATCATGATAATAATATTCTTTATAATCTTTTTTACTTTGAATCACTAACCAGCACTTCCTTTTTTAAAACTTTATTTAAAAACCATAAATAAAAGAAAGAGGCAAATATATTTATAAGCATCGTTGTTATTGCGGCTCCTACAAAACCGAATTTATTTATAAATATAAAATTTAATATAGCATTTAAAATAACTGATATCACATTAACAATAATATTGATTTTTACTTTTTTTAAACTATGTATAAAATTCGAACAAGGTACTTTTATAGCAGATGTAAAGAATAATCCTATCATCAACGTTATAAACACTGGTAATGAATTTAAATAGTTTGAACCATATATTATTTTAATTATGTATTTTGATAATAATATTATTCCACCAAATAATACTCCGTATCCAACACAGCCATATAATATAATTCTCTTAAGATTCTTTTTTACCCATCTTTCATTTCTATTGTTTTTGATAAAATATGGTATTATATAAATAGCAACACAACTAGAAATAAAAGTTAGAGCATGAGGAATAGCAGATCCAACTTTGTAAGTCGCAATTATCTCTGGATCTGAAATAAGTATTCCTATTACAAAAGTATCCACTATAATTAATAGTCCACCTATTGTATTATTTATTTGGCTACCGACAGCAAATTTCAAAAATTCTTTTTTTACTGATTTATCCAATTTTTCCTTCGTTTTATATTTTTTTAAATATTCAAACGACAAATATAGACTAAACAAGAGTACCAATAAATAATATAGATATTGAGAAACGATTGCCCCTTTAAGCCCAAAGAATATTGAAAGCAATATCAATGATAAATAACTAACAAGTGTAGCAAAGACTTGAGATATTGCATATTTTTTATTATCTAAATTAGCCCTCAAAATTATAGGAAATAAACTTCCAAAAAAAGAAATAATAGGTGTTAAAAATAAAAATCGCGTTAAATTGATTGCTTCTTCTATTTTAAATGGATAAAATAAATTTGAAAAAAATATTAAACCACAACTAAATAATGATGCAATTAATGTTATTTTTAAAGTATAGTTAAATATTTTTCCTTTTTCTTGCCCTTTTTTCTCATCTTCTGTTAAATATTGAAGTGCTGCTGTGGAAGCACCAAAATCATAAAATATGGTTAACATGGAAATACAATTAAGAACATAAGCATATATTCCATAATCACTTTTTGATAAAATGCGAACAATAATAGTTCCGCCAATAAAAACCAAAACTTTAGAAAAAACAGTTGAGAAAAATATTGAGAAAAAGCCTGTTTTTTTTAATTTTACAAGTTTCTCTTTAGAAAAAAAACTCTTTAATTTCATAGCATCACCTATTCATTTCTTTTAATCTGATCAAAAATTTGAATTAGACTATCTGTTAAATAGCTTCTGTCATATTGCAAATTACTTTGCTTAATAACATTTTTTTCTATTTTCATAGAGTCAAGAATTACTTGTTCAATTGCTTTTTCATTATTTGGTTCTGCAATAAAACAATTACTTAAATTAATACAAATTTTATATAACTCATTTTGGGTATCTGTTATTGCTAAAATATTATTATTACATCCTATATAATCATAAACTTTTCCCGTTTGCTCACTTTTCTCTTTTCCGCTTATAATAAGTAGCAAATCGGCTCCTTTGCAATAGGAGATAGTCTCATTATAACTTTGATATCCCATAAATTTGCAATATTTAAAAGCTTTCTCCTTTTTTGCTATTTCAACTACCCTTTGCTCTACATTACCAATGTGAACAAATTTAACTTTATTTTTTTTCTTATTAACATTACATAATGCTCTAAAAAATAAAGTCGGATCTCTAAAACCTGCTGAAACCTCAAATTTTCCTGAATACAATATTGTAAATTCATCAAATTTTTTTTCCTTTATTTTCTCAAAATCATCCTTATCATAACCATTACCAATAACATACATTTTCTTTTTAAAAATTGGATATTTTCTTTTATATTGATTAGTAAGTGTTTGATTTACAGTAATTGCGAAACTACAATAAAAAATAGAAAAAAATTCATTTATAGTATCTCTTATCGTTATCAATCTTGTTTTAATGGACTTATCATTCTTTACTTGCATTGTCCAAGGATCTCTAAAATCTAAAACATATGGTACTGAATACTTATTATTTAATAATGCACCTATTTTAAATAAATAGAAAGGTCCACCTGTAATAAAAGCACACATTGGATTTTCTTTTTCTATAATTTTTCCGATATTTTTCTTTAAATATCTATAAAAAGACTTACCAATATTATTACACTTATTACCCATATCTAATCTGTAAATTGTTAAATCATCTATATCTTTTAACAAGCTTTGATCATAATTTAAACAATACGACGTAGATGATGTAACAATGATAGGATTCCATCCTTTTAATTTTAAATATTTAGCAAACTTTGTTACCCTCATTACACCAATTCCGCCATATGGAGGAAAATAAGTAGCTAAAACTAAAACATTTTTATTATTATCATTTTTTGCATCATCATTACAAGTATAAGCCAGCAATAACATTAATATAGGAAATAGCTTGTAAGAATGCATTATTGCAGCAGGGTACATGTATATCATCGAAATAATTACCAACGATGTTGCTAATGCATATTTTGCATTATTAACTTTTCTTGAAACTATTACAAAAGATAAAAAAATATAAATTATAGAAGCAACGCCCAACAAACCATATCTATGAAATAATAAAAACCATTCATTATCATAATATTCTGAACTACTTAATTTATCAGAGCCATTACCAATTACAAAATTAATTACCTTATAAACAGATGAATAATCTTTACTTTCGTTTACTTCTGGTTTTTCTTCAACCTCATTTGAAGAATCATTTTTATCTTCATTTACTTCTGGTTTTTGATTATTATTTAGCAATTCTTCAATAAATTGTTTATTATGTTCCTGGCGTTTTTGCCAACTAGTTAACGTATCAAAATTTACTAATTCCTTTACCCTCCAAGTTAAATTATTAGGTAATACTACCAACAAACTGAATTCCAATAGTATTACAGACAGACACCCTATTAGCATTTGTCTAAACTTTTTATTTTTAAGAAAATAGAAAAATATAAATAAGAATTCACCAACTAACGCACATATAAAAGAGCTTCTGGACATGGTCATATAAAGATTTATTTTTACAAACAAAAACATAACATATAAATAAATATTTTTTTTATTATTAACGATCAATTTTAAAATAAAGATCGAAACAATTGACAATAAAAAACCATATACATTTGGATTACTTGTAAAACCAATTATCCTTGGATATGCATAACCATTAACCAATGTTTCATATTGGGTTGGTGCAAAAAATTTCACATATATTTCATTCATATTGAAAAAATTATAAAACTGGGTAATACCAAGCAAACAATTCACAAAAACAAACGATAACAGCAACTTTATAATATAACTATTATATTTATCAAAATATAACAAGTATACAAAAAAAACACCAACATATAATATTATTCTCAAAATTTCATAAAAATTAGTTAATAAAAATGTGCCACCACAAAACAAACCAATGATATTAGAAAATAAGATTATAACCGAAAAGCATAGTAACGGTATTAATGCTCTTTTATATTTTTTAACCATGTAAATAGTTTTATCCTTATTAATCAAAACGTTATATAATAATATTAAAAATGTTATAATTAATAATATTTTTGAATAGGAAAAAAAGCCTAAAGTTAAACTTTCTGGCACAAAAAACAAATACATAGTGTATAACATAATAATTATTTTATCAATCATTCAAACCACCACACAATAATTTAATATATTTTTTTGCGTTATTACTCCAAGTTAACTTTTTTGAACTATTATAACCATTTAATCGAATCGCCTCAACATCTATCGACTTATCAAAAATTTGTGAAACTATATTCACTATTTCCTCAGAGTTAATATTAATCAAAAAGCCATTTTTTTTATCTATTATAAACCCATCAATCCCCTCGTTTTTTGTACCAATAGCTATACATTTATTATACATTGCTTCAACATAACTAATCCCAAATCCTTCAGGAGAACTTGGTAACACAAAAATATTTGCTTTAGATAAATATTCATAAACTTCTTTATTAGCAATTTGTCCTGTGAAAATAACACTATCTTCCACTTTCAATTCTTTTACCTGAACATGTAAATCATTTTTTAAAGGACCATCTCCCACGATTACTAAAGATGCATCTTTATATTTATTTTTTATGACAGAAAATGCCTGAATAATTTTATCTATATTCTTATCATGCGTTAAAGAGCTTACGGTAATAATCATATGTTCCTCTTTTTTTGATTCCTTTAAATTGTCATAAAAATTAATTCCGTTATATACAACCTCAGTATTATAGATTCCTAGTTTTGCTAATTGATTTTGAATTTTGTTACTAACACATATAACTTTATTTATTGATTTACAATATTTTCTTATTTGGTATATTCCATTATTAAAATGAATATTATAATCAAAGCTACTGCCATGACAAGTTAAAAAAGTAGGTATATTATATTTTTTATGCAATTGGTAAGCAACATAGCCTTCAACCTTGAAAGTATGAGCATCTATTAAAACGATATTATGCTTTTTCATAAACTTTGAAAAAAGACCTTTTATTGCATAATAATAGGAAATGCCATTCAAATTAATTTTGCTACGATATAATAAGTTAGAAAAACTTAATCTCTTTTTGTACACAATTTGGATGCCATCTACATATTTTGTGCCTTTAAGTGTTTTATAATGTTCTCGTCTATTCTTTTTAAATAACGATAACAGCGGAAACCAATTCAACAAGGCAAAAACAATAACATTGTATCCCTCTTTTTTAAGTGCTTTAGCATGATTATGCACGTAACTACAATACGGTGAATTATCAAAAGTAACATGACTCAAAATAACAATTGTTTTTTTCATACAATATACACTACTTTCTAAAAAGTCTTAATATCTCATTTTTAAATCTTTCCCCAGGGGCCTTATCCCACCATCTAGTATGAATTAAAAGCAGAACATTCTTTTTTTGTTGCTCTATAGCAACAATTGGATTAACTGGCTTCCAAAAATTTGGATACATACAATCTGAAATGCGCAATTCTATATTGTCCTCAATTACACTATCATAAGCCTCTACGATTTTATTAAATTTTTTTCTTAAGTTTTCATCAAATAATACTGCATTACTTATATCAAACTTTCTATTAATAAAATCTCCGTGAGAAGCAATGGAAGTTAATTTTAAATTATATTCTTTTTCGAATTCTTTTATATTAGTTTCAAATAGTTTTTTTATTTTATCCATGTTCTTGATAATATTATCTCTAGTTTTTACATTGTTTTCTTTACAAAAAGTAGCAATCTCTTCATAATGATACCCTACTTCACTTCCGTATTTTAAAATTTCTTCTATGAATTTTTTATCGCATGTTTGTTTTCTAAAATAATAAGTTGATTTTACACCAAGCTTTTTTTCTATTTCAAACATTTTTTTTGCTATAGCAAGATCTGAATCGATATCATGTCTAATTATCAAATGCTTATCATTATCTTTTAATTTTTTATAATCACTTATAGTAATAAACATATAATCATTATTAATAAAATCCAATATCAATTTTTCATATTCTTTTAATCTACTTTTCATAAAATAATCGTTATAAATCCTATTAAAAATTTTTACCATGAAGCCACCTTACTTACTAACATACTTCCATTTTACATTATATGGCTGAAAACAATTTCTTTTTTTATACAACTTTATCCCTTCACTACCGCCAAAATAAGTATCATACATAAAATATTGTTCCTTATCAGTATTTTTTCCTTCTTCAATAAGATAGGTTGTTAAATCATGTAAAATTAGATACATGATACCATCATTCATATATTCCTTGTGTCCTAATAGTTTAGAAATCACATAAAGTTGTTCAGTAATAACTAACTTAATATAACCAACTAATTGATCATCTTTAGAAAACACACCAAAGTACTTAACACAATCTTTTTCTTCTTCCTTTTTTACCTTTTCTAGATATTGTGTAGACATCTGTCTCCCTTGTCTTACATTGGAAGACGTATTTATTTGGTATAATTCATCTAAAAAATCTCCTTGAACAAAAAATTTAGTATAATAACCCATCTTTTTACATCTTCGGGCAAAATATCCAGTTCCATTTTTACCAGAGATGCTTTTTGTATAATCTTCGAGGTTCTTAGGTAACTTATACAACATAACTCCAATTGTCTTACTCTTTATAATTTTGTATTTTTTGTGAGGACTATTGAAATAATTATATAGTGATTTTATTTCTCCACTATCATCATTATCTATAATAGGAATGCTTACCTTTGGTAATTTGGCAATTTGAATTATTTTAGATAGTATATTCATAATCTCACTCCTCTATTATATTTATAAGTTGTTCAGTCAGTTTTTCATAGTCATATTCTTGTGCTACTGTTTTACAATTTTCACAATATTTGTTATATTCTTTTTTATTCATATTATAAAATTTAAGAATTGTTTGTTTATATTCTTGAATATTACTATCTTTTAAAGTAATACCACAATTATATTTACTAATTAGATCATATTTACCATAATAAGTAGATATTATGGGTTTCCCTGAAGCTAAATACATAAAACTTTTATTTGTTGACATTCCATATTTTGTAATATCAGTTGCTTTTCCATGTAACAAGTTTACGTTGCCTTTACTTAAAATATAAGGGATATATTTTGAATCAACAAACCCCTTAAATTTAATATTAGATAACTTTTTTTGCTTTGCTAAATTTACCGCACTTTCTTTAAAAGGACCTTCTCCATAGATTAAAAATTGAATATCTTTATAATCTTTCAGTGATTCTGCAACAAGAACTAATTGTTCTATATTATAAATGTATCTTAAAGAACCAGTATATATAATTTTGAAATTCTCATTTTCTAAATCTTTATCCTTAAGTTTATATTTCTTCAAATCGTTATTATACTTTTTTAAATCGATACCATTATTTAAATGATATACTTTATCAAAATTAATTTTATTACTATATTTTCTTTCTTTTAAATAGTCTTTGCCACCTTGCATAGTAAAAACCAACTTAGAAGAATTAATATATATCTTTTTTTCTATCATATATAATATTTTAACAATAATATTATTTTTCTTTAATACATCATAGCTAATCATTGATTCTGGCCATAAATCCCTAACTTCAGCAATAGATTCAGCTTTAGTTTTTTTAGCTATTTTTAACCCTAACAAAGCGCTTAAAGGTTGAGGAGTAGAAGAATATATAACATCATATCTGTCTAATTTTTTAGCAACTTTTTTAGCTTTCACATAAAACTGTAACATATTAAATATTCTTTTAATTTTATTTTTATATGAACAAGTCTTTACATATATATAATCTACTCCATCAATTTCTTTTTCTTTGAATAAAATTTTTTCATGTTTTTCTATCATGTTAACAGTAGAATTATGTATTGCACTACTGGCAAGTATTTTTACATCATATCCTTTTTTCTTTAAATATTTAGCAAAATAATGATGTCTACTTAACCCACCATACATTGGTGGTGTTGCATAATGGTTAACAATCAAAATTTTTTTCATAAGGCACCTCTAACTATAATAATTCAATATTTTCTCTATTTTCTATATTTTTCATAGCATTTCTTGTATCAAAAATTGCAGCCGCATTTTTAGATATCATTTCGTAATCAAATGCACTATGAGCACTAGTAATAACTACTAAATCATATTGTTTAATTATGTTTGCATCAATTTTTTCAATTCCCTTATGAATTTCCCCTTTATATTTATATTCGGGAATCATAGGATCATAAAAATCAACTAATGCCTTGTTCTTTTCAAGTTCTTCAATTACTCTAAGTGCAGGACTTTCACGATAATCATCGATATCGTTTTTATAAGCAACACCTAATACTAATACTTTAGAACCATTCATAGCTTTCTTACGATCATTTAATACTCTTTCAGCTCTTTCAACACAATATTCAGGCATACGATCATTAATAATTCCAGAAGCTTGGATAAGTGATGTATGGAATCCATATTCACGAGCCTTCCAATCTAAGTAATAAGGATCTAGAGGAATGCAATGTCCACCTAAACCTGGACCTGGATAAAATGCTTGGAACCCATAAGGTTTCGTTTTAGCAGCATCTACTACTTCCCATAAACTAATTCCCATTTTATTACATAACATAGCAAGTTCATTAACTAATCCTATATTAATATTTCTATACGTGTTTTCTAATATCTTTTCCATTTCCGCTACAGCTGGAGAAGAAACCTCATGAATTTCCGCACCTAATACACTACGATACATTCTAGAAATTACTTCAGTTGCATCTTTTCCAATAGCTCCTACTACTTTTGGAGTATTTTTAGTTTTATAAATTAAATTTCCTGGATCAACACGTTCTGGTGAAAATCCTAAATAAAAATCTTCACCACATTTTAATCCTGAACCATTTTCTAAAATTGGTTTTAATAACTCTTCAGTAGTACCTGGATAAGTTGTACTTTCTAATACTACCATGGTTTCTTTCTTTAAATATTTAGAAACACTAATAGTACTCTTTTCAACATAACTGATATCTGGTTGTTGATGTTCATCTAATGGTGTTGGAACACAAATAGCAACAAAGTCTACTTCTTTTATTCTTGAAAAATCAGTAGTAGCAGATAACATTCCACTTTTTACAATTTCTGCTAATTCTTCATTAACTACATCTCCGATATAATTTACGCCGTTATTAACTAAATTTACTTTTTCTTCTTGTACATCAAATCCAATAGTTTTAAAACCAGCTTTAGCTTTTTCTACCGCTAAAGGTAGTCCTACATAACCTAAACCAACTACACCAACTATTATTTCCTTTTTATCTATTTTTTCAATTAATCTTTCTTTCATTATTCACATCTCCTAACAATATTGTCTATTAATTCATATATTTTCCCACAATCTGGACAAATAAATTTGTTATCATTAAACTCCATCTTGTGTGAACATTCACATACATAGTATTTAACTCTAGCAGGATTACCTACTACAAGTGCATAATCTGGAATATCATGTGTAACTACACTACCAGCTCCCACAAAAGCATATTTTCCTATATTATGACCACATACAATAGTTGCATTTGCACCTATTGAAGCCCCTTTTTTTATAATTGTTTTTCTATATTCATCTTTTCTAGATATAAAACTTCTCGGATTAATGACATTGGTAAATACACAAGACGGTCCTAAAAAGACATCGTCTTCACAAATAACTCCCGTATATACAGAAACATTATTTTGTATTTTTACATTATTACCAAGCACTACTTCAGGTGAAATCACAACATTTTGACCAATATTACAATTATTACCTATCTCACTATTACTCATTATGTGAGAAAAATGCCATATTTTTGTTCCTTCTCCTATTTTGGTATTATCATCGACATAACTTGATTCATGAACAAAATAATTACACATTTTTGTATACCTCCAATGCTTCAATTATATAACCAGAAACACGTTTAACTGTTTCTTCATCTAAATAAGGATGCATTGGTAAACTTAATACACAATTACTTAAACCCTCACAAACTTTTAAATCATCTAAATTAAAATTGTAATCGGCATATACCGTTTGCTTATGTAAAGGCTTTGGATAATATACCATAGAAGGTATACCGTTTTCTTTTAAATAATTTTGAACAAAGTTTCTTTCATCTTCATCATTAAATATTAATGTGTACTGTGCATAACTACTTAAATAGCCTTGTTCTATTTTTGGTGTTTTAACATAATCATTTAAACATTCATTATAAAGGTTTGCAAACTTTTGTCTATTATCTATTTCATAATCTTGAAAAGCCTTTAGTTTTGGCAACAAGATAGCAGCTTGTATTGTATCTAATCTAGAATTTAAACCAATTCTAACATTATCATATTTAAATGTACCTTTGCCATGTACTCGATAAGACAAAATCAAATTATATAATTCTTCATTATCTGTAAATATTGCTCCACCGTCTCCATAGCAACCAAGCGGTTTAGCCGGGAAAAACGAAGTTGTCGCTATATCACCAAAAGAGCAAGCCATTTTACCATTGATACTTCCACCAAAACCTTGTGCACCATCTTCTATTAAAAATAGATTATATTTTTTAGCAATACTCTTTATTTCGTCAAAATTTGCAGGTAAACCGAATAAGTCCACAGCAATTATTCCCTTTGGATTCAAATCTGTTTCATTTTTTACTTGATTAATGGCCTTTTCTAACTTGGAAGAATCCATATTAAATGTTCTTTCATCACTATCTATAAATATGGGTGTTGCCCCATTCAAGGAAACAATTTCTGCTGTTGAAAAAAAAGTAAAACTAGGAACAAAAATACAATCGTTTTCTTTTACATCGTAGCACATAAGTGCAAGAGAAAGAGCATCAGTTCCATTAGCACAAGTAGCACAAAATTTAGTGCCTACATATTTCGCTAAGTTTTGTTCTAATTCCTTAACCTCTTCACCCATTATAAAATTGCCTTTGTTTAATACTTTTTCTATATTCTCATTAATTTCTTCTTTTAATACTTCATACTGCTTTTTTAAATCGATAAATTCCATTATTACATCTCTTTTCCCTATTGTTAATCGAATAACCCTTTAAAATCAAGTGTAGAAACAGACTCGTCAAGTGGTAATTTTACAATTCTATGTTCTTTAGATGATAAATAAATTGCTAATACTAATTCTAACGCCCTATAACCAGATTCAGCTGAAACATAAGGTTCTCTATCATTATCAATTGCTTCTATCATATCCTTGTATAAAGGTGTATGGCCTAAACCATATACGTTTTCATGAACCTCAGAATTTTCACTTAATACATCTTCTTCTTGTTCTCCATCAAATCTCCATACCTCAAGTTTATTTACTGAGCTACCACCAGCTTTTACTGTACCCTTTTCACCAAATATATATAAAGTTTCCTCAAGATTCTTTGGGTATACATTTGTAGTTCCCTCGATAATTCCATATCCCTTATTTTTAAATTTAACAAGTGCAATACCTAAATCTTCTGCATTGATATAATCATGATTAAGTTTATCAGTAAACGCAGATACTTCTTCTATATCATTACCCATCATCCATCTAAGTAAATCAATATTATGAATACATTGGTTCATAAGAGCACCGCCATCTTGTTCCCAAGTTCCTCTCCATAAAGCTTGATCATAATATCCTTTACCTCTATTCCAACGAATATGAGCAGTGGCATGAAAAATACGTCCAAACTTATCATTTTCAATAGCTCCTCTAATTTTTTGAATAGCCTTATTAAATCTATTTTGATGGCAGGCACAAACTTTAACATTATATTCTTTAGATAATTCTATAATTTCTTTAGCATCCTTAAGGGACAAAGAAATAGGCTTTTCAATAATTACATTTACACCTTTTTTGATACACTCTTTTGCAATTTTAGCATGTTCGCCACTCTCAGTAGCTATAGCAACTAAAGTTGGCTTTTGCTCATCTAACATTTTTGTAAAATCACTATACTCTTGAACATTTCTAACTTGTTCAAACTTATCTTTCTTTTCTTTTATTCTTTCCTCTTTTAAATCACATAAACCAACTATTTCTAAATTATTATTAATAGCAGCTTGTATATGGTTAAAAGATATTCTTCCACATCCTATTAATGCATATTTCATTTTGTATACTCCTGTTCTATACCTAATTATTGTTTCGTGTGAAAATATTCTGACACACACTCTTAGTCATTATAACACATACATGTTTTATTTTTCAATAAAATTTCAAAAAAATAGCTTGATTTACAAATAAAAATTCAAAAAAATAGACACTTTCGTGTCTATAAAAGGAACATATCATCATCTTCATTTTTTTTACTTTTCTTTTTTTTCTTAGAAACTTTTTCATTCTTCGTTTCCAATTCAAATTCTGGCAAACTAGTATTTTCCTCTTTTACTAGTGGTTCTAATTTACCAGTTTCTTCTAATATTTCTTGCTTTTTGGTTTTACTTTTTTTCTCTTTTTTTGCTTTTTCTAATTCTTTTTCTTCTTGTTTTTCTAATTTCTTCCTAGATGTTTTTTCAAGTTCTTCCAATTCCTTTTGTTTTTTTCTTAATTCTTTATCTCTCATTTTCTTCTCTTTTTTACTAAGTTCTCCTAAAGAGGCCATTTGTTCACTAGCAATAATTTCTTGGCGCATTTCCTCTTTGCGACTATTTAATTCTTTTTTGCTTTTGGAAATAGACGCAATTAAGATAATAATTAATAAAACAATAAAGCCACCTAATCCCAAGATAATATACATATACAGTTCAAATTTCTTATCAATTTTAGCAAATACTTCTTCATCATATCTTTGAAGTGTATTCTCCTCTTTATCATAAATATAAAACTGAGTCACACCGGTTTCAACATTCTTACCATAAACCAAAGTAATCCCAAATTCATCTTGAATAATACAATCAACTTGTTCTTCGTTAATTGTTATTTGTGACTTTGTATAATTAGAAATAATATCATCTTCTGAAATAGGAAGTGCAGCTAAAATAACCTTTCCTAAAGATAATTCTTGATAATACTTATAAGTATCATTTGATTCATCATAAATAAACAATTTAATATTACCTGCTTCATCTTTAAGACCTACTAATTTATATCCTGTAATACTACTATAAAAAGCAGGTACTTCAAATTCTTGAATAATAACTGTATCCTCTGTATAAGAATACGGTTTTACTAAATTTTCTGCTTTTCTAACCACAGTATAGGTAATACCATCTATTACTTCCGTAATCGGTTCTAATTCTTTAACAATTGCATTAATAACATACGTTTTTGTATTTCCTTTTTGAGCTGTCACCACGATCTCAATCTTATTACTACCTTCACTAACACTAATTTTTCCTGTACCACTTACAGAAGCTGTGCTATCATCTTTTGTTGCATCAACTGTAATTTCTGTTGTATCTGGTTCTAATTCAATAGTATATTCTAACGTATTTTTATCAAAAGTTGGATTTAAAGTTACACTAGGGTTTAACTCCCCTCCATCTATACTAATGCTTTTTAAATTAGCATTAGTACTGTAACCCGCTTCAATCTGTTGCCACGTTTTTAAAGTAATATTAACAGATCCTTTATTTAATGACATCTTTTCATCATTAAACGCATATACGAGAGCATCACTAATATTAACATTAGCAGTACCTGACTTTAATGCTTTAAAGGTGTATTTATAAGATACAGATTTTTGATTGGCACTTGTTACTACCCCAGCACTTGTCTGATCACGTTCTGCTGTTGAAGAGACAAGTCTTAATTTACTGGTATCATAACCAATCGTAAAATTCCAACTTCCAAGTGCAGTTGAAGATGATAAAGTAACTGTTACCGTTACATTATTTCCAACCGCTACAGTAGAAGCACTAGATTTAACACTAAACGTTGCACTTGCTGCACTTACTTTTGTCGTAAAAGAAAAAGCGACAAAAGTAAATAACAACATAGAAAATATTCTCATTATTCTTTTCATTTTATCCTCCTATTGTGTGATATCATCATATCCTAATATATGTTTTTGAACTTTTAATAAATCCAATACTGTAATTTCACTATCACGGCTTACATCAGCAGCTGTTTGAAAAGCTCCATTCAATAATGTATATTCTAATATATGTTTCTGAACTTTTAATAAATCTAACACTGTAACCTCACCATCACCAGAAACATCCCCATAAAGGACTAATGTATAATCGCTAGATACAGCTCCATTGGTTATCGTTATAACATCGCCAGTTCCTAATAATCCAGCCTTTTTTTCAACACCACCACTTGTTTTTACCGTAAGACCAACGCCAACACAGGTTTCTTGTAATAAAGTATTTAAATTTTCTACAGTAGTTCCTAAAGAAAGGCCACTAATATAAGTCCCATTCTTTTTTAAAGAGCTAGCACCAACTATCTCATCTGGTGTCATTTCAATAGAACCACTTTTCACAATATTAATAGTATAAGTATTCTTATCACCATTTTCAGCTGTTACTTCTACAATAGACTTGGTTGTATCTCCCGTTAAAAGAATAGTGCCACTACCAGCAACGGTAGCTTTTTCATTGATTGGCGTTGCCTCAATTTCGACTGATGTTGCACCACTTCTTACATAAAATGTATACTCATTAATTTCATGATCAAAACCAGTTACCAGAGTTCCATTTACTTTTAATTCTTTTAAATGATGATTAGGATTACCAATATCTGGTAAAAAAGTATAATCTGGCATATCATCATAAATAGGTA
>CANTWP010000035.1 GCA_947853245.1 uncultured Bacilli bacterium
TTAAGTCCACAAGGAGAATATGAAGTTAAATATGATTGGTCTTATGAAATGCTAGAAAATACACAAGAAACTTATAATCAATTAGTTTCAGGAGTAAATAATGGTGTAGTTAAAAAAGTAGAATTAAGACAATTTTTATTTCCTAGTGAAGATTTAGAAGAAGCTGAAAAAGCAATAAAAGAAATTAAAGAACAAAATCCAACAAC
Organism: uncultured Bacilli bacterium; assembly: GCA_947853245.1. Classification (GTDB taxonomy): domain Bacteria; phylum Bacillota_I; class Bacilli_A; order RF39; family UBA660; genus SIG204. The sequence goes on from CANTWP010000035.1 coordinate 207, forward strand.
AAAGGATTTATTAGGAGAATAATTAAGGTGGTGCTTATATGTTAAGCGAAGAAGCACTAGAAAGATTATCAGAAAGACTTGTTAATAGAATAGAAGAATTAAATACTTTTATGATTAAAAAGTTAGGAAATCAAATAGTTGATATTGGAAAACTTACACCAAGTCAATTACGAGAAGTTCTACAATCTATAAAGTATGGAAATAATCTAGATGAAATAATAACCAAATTATCAGAAATAACCGATAAGAATGTTAAAGATATTTATGAGATATTTGAAGAAGTAGCAAAAATGAGCCAAGAATATGCAAGACAGTTTTATGAATATAGGAAAATTAATTTTATTCCATTTGATGAGAACTTGGTATTGCAAAGACAAGTAAGTGCTATTGCTAAAGCTACTGCGGAACAATATCAAAATATGAGTAAAACATTTGCTTTTGCAAGATTAAATGAGAATGGTGAAAGATACTTTACTGATTTATCTCAAACATATCAAGATGTTATAGATGAAGCAGTATTAAGTATTTCACAAGGTAGGGAGTCTTACAACACCGTTATGAAAAGAACTATGCAACAGTTGTGTGATAGTGGAATAAGAACAGTTAATTATGAAACAGGATATTCAAGACGTGCTGATAGTTCTGTAAGAATGAATATCATGGATGGTGTTAGAAGATTAAACATGGAACTTCAAACCCAATTTGGAGAAGAATTTGATGCTGATGGTATAGAAGTATCACATCATAAAAATCCTGCGCCAGATCATGAAAATACAATTGATGGCAAACAGTTTAGCACCAAAGGCGAAGTTGAAATAGATGGTGTTAAATATCAAGACTTTGATACTGTTAATAATAATTTAGTAAGACACGTTGGAGAACTTAATTGTTATCACTTTACTTATCAAATTGTTTTAGGTGTGTCTGAACCGTTACATTCTAAAGAGGAGTTAGAAGCAGATAAAAAAGCCAATCACGATGGCTTTGAATTTGAAGGTAAGCATTATACTAATTATGAGGGAACACAGTTGCAAAGACAACTAGAAACCAAAATAAGACAGTATAAAGATAAACAAATAGGTGCTAAGTCTATGAATGATATGGATGAGGTTTACCGTTGCCAAGAAAAAATAGGACAATTGACTTCTAAATACAATGATTTATCTAAAGTTAGTGGATTACCTACTAAAATAGATAGATTACGTGTTGAGGGTTATAGAAAAACAAGTGGTAATACTAGAGATTATTACGAGAAATCTTTAATAGGTATAAGCAATAATGGATATACTATAAGTGGAATAAGTGAGCATTTGCTCGATAGAAAAACATCAAGAAATGTAAGGATTGAAGATGTAAAAGATGCGTTTACAAATCCTTTGAAAACTGGTACAATAAAAACAGATGAACAAGGAAGAAAATCTTTACAATATATTGGTGAAAAATCTACAATTGCATTTAATCCGGAAACAGGAACAATTATTAGTGTATGGAAAACAAGTACAAAAAGGGTACAGAAATTAAAAGGTGATAAGTAATGAAAGATATAAAGGATAAATTAAGTGAAAAAGAATTAAATTTGCTTATAAAATTAAATTTAGATACTGTTGAAGATTTACTTGATTTAGAAGATGCTTTAGCAGAATATATGCAGTTACATTGTTTAACTAATAATGATGATTTAAATGATGAAGGTGTAATTTGCGAAAGCATTTTAAATAAAATAGGAGAATTAGAATAGCGCTCACTACGAGTGCTTTTATTATACAAAAAAGAAATTGACCATCAATCACAAAAACGGATCAAGACCAATTTCATAATTAAATTATATAATATTTTTGATAAAAAATCACTACTTTATAGGTAGTGTACTGAAATAGAAGATGGTGTAGATGATGTAACGAGGGAAGCATCAGTAGTTACTTTAGGTAGGCTCTGAGATAGGTGGTTCGAATCCACCCCACACAGCTATTTTGGTACAGTGCTTATAAATTAGCACTAATAAAGGACATAGAAATATGTTCTTTTTTGTGGTCTATCTTAAAGACTTGAAAGAAAAGATAATATCTAAAAATCTAGGAGGACACGACCTCTAGAAAAAGTGGAAGGAGAATAAGATATGAAAGATTTTTTAGAAAGTTTAGAAATAGGTGAAGGAAAGGTTAAGTTAAGTAAAGAAGAAATTAAATCTATTCTTACTGAACACGGCAAAACAGTTACGATTGAAACCGAGAAAGTAAAAACAGATTTAACAAATGAAATCAATACTTACAAGACAACAATATCTAATTTGGAAAACCAAATTAAAGATATGCCAAGTTCTGATGACGTTACTAAACTTCAAAAAGAGATTGCTGATATGAAACAAGCAGAATCTCAAAGACTTGCTGATGAAAAGGCAAAAAAAGAAGATGAAATATTAACTAATAACATTACTGAAGTTTTCGGTGATAAGAAGTTTACTAGTGATTATGCAAGAAACGGTCTTATTGCTGATATCAAGGCTGAATTAGCCAAAGATGAAAACAAAGGTAAAGGAATTAATGAAATATTTACATCTTTAACAAAAGACAAAGAGGGTATTTTTGAAAGCGAAAATAAAATGGCAGAAATACCTGGATTTGGTAGTCAAAGTACTAATTTAACAGAAGATGACTTTATAGATAAGGTCATGGGATTAAAGTAAAAAATAAGAAAGAGAGTGATTATTTATGGCAAATGCTATAACAAAATTTAAAAAGTATATTGACAGATTAGATGCTGTTTATAAACAAGCATCATTAACTAGTATCCTAGATGGTGATACTACATTAGTGCGTGATGGAGCAAACGCAAATGAAATCATTGTTCCAAAAATCAGTATGGATGGTTTAGCAGACTATTCTAGAAATAGTGGATATGTTAGTGGAGATGTAACATTAACAAATGAAACTGTAACATTTAACTACGATCGTGGTCGTAAATTTACTGTAGACGCTATGGATAATGAAGAAACTGCAGGTGTTGCTTTCGGTAAATTATCAAGTGAGTTCATTAGAACTAAAACTGTTCCAGAAATGGACGCATTCAGATTTGCTACTTATGCAGG
>CANTWP010000036.1 GCA_947853245.1 uncultured Bacilli bacterium
ACATTTGCTGTTCATAATGGTAAAGAATTTATTCCTGTTTATGTAACAGAAGATATGGTAGGACATAAATTAGGAGAATTCGCATTAACACGTAAATTCGGTGGTCATGGCGAAAACAAAGAAAAATAATAAGTACCAGAAGGGAGGACTAAAATGGAAGCATATGCGATTGCAAAAGGTGTTAGAATTGCACCTCGTAAAGCCCGTTTAGTTATAGATTTAATACGTGGGAAAAGCGTAGAAGAAGCCGACAGAATATTAAGTAATATTAATAAAGAAGGCGCTAGATTATCTAGAAAAGTTCTTGTTTCTGCTGTAGCAAACGCTGAAAATAATTTAGGTTTAGATAAAAAGAACCTATATGTTAAAGAAGCAATTGTTAATGAAGGGCAAGTAATGAAAAGAATGAAATTTGGATCTCGTGGACATGTAGATCCTATTAAGAAAAGAACAAGTCATATTAAAATAGTTGTAAGTGAGAAAAAATAAGTAAAGGAGGAAAACTCGTGGGTCAAAAAGTTAGTCCAATAGGACTTAGAATGGGAATCAACAAAACTTGGGAATCAAAATGGTATGCTGATAAAAAAGATTTCGCTAAATTCTTAAATAATGACGTTAAAATTCGTGAATATTTAGAAAAGAACTTAAAAGATGCAGCTATCTCAAGTATTGTTATCGAAAGAAATGATAAAAAGACAGATGTTATTATTAACACAGCAAAACCAGGAGTTGTAATTGGACATGGTGGAGATGAAATTGAAAAATTAACTAAGAAATTATCTAAGTTAGTTAATGAAAATGTTAACATCTCTATTATGGAAGTAAAAAATCCAGATGTTGTAGCTACTTTAGTAGCAGAAAACATCGCACATCAAATTGAAAATCGTGTTTCATTCAGAGTTGCTCAAAAGAGAGCTATGAGAAATGCAATGAAGGCAGGAGCAAAGGGAATTAAAACTTCTGTATCAGGACGTTTAGGTGGAGCTGATATGGCAAGAACTGAAGGTTATACAGAAGGAAATATTCCTCTTCATACTTTAAGAGCTGATATTGATTATGCTCATAAGGAAGCTAATACTACTTATGGAAAAATTGGTGTAAAAGTATGGATATATAAAGGTGAAATCCTTCCTGGTGCTGATAAAAAGGGAGGTAATGAAAATGGCAGTCATTCCAAAAAAAACTAAATATCGTCGTCCACATCGTTTAGTGTACGATGGTGAAGCTAGAGGAAATAGAGAACTTCATTTTGGTGAATATGGTTTACAAGCATGCGAAGGTGCTTGGATAACTCAACAACAAATCGAAGCAGCTCGTGTTGCTATGACTCGTTACATGAAACGTGGCGGGAAAGTATTTATTAATATATTCCCACACCTATCATTAACAAAGATACCTTTAGAAACTCGTATGGGAAAAGGTAAAGGTCAACCAGAAGTATGGGTAGCAGTAGTAAAACGTGGAAAAATTATGTTTGAAGTAACAGGTGTTGATGAAGCAACAGCACGTGAAGCATTACGTTTAGCAATGCATAAACTTCCAATCAAGTGTAAATTTGTAAAAAAAGAAAGTGGTGAGGCTAATGACTAATCAAGAAATTAGAGATTTAACTAACGAAGAAATCGTTAAAAAAATCGAAGAATATAAAGAGGAATTATTTAACTTACGTTTTAGTCAAGCTACTGGAAATCTTGAAAAACCTTCAAGAATTCGTGAATTAAGAAAGTTAGTTGCACGTATGAAGACAATTTTACGTGAACGTGAACTAAAAGAAGACTAGGAGGCTCGAATTATGGAAAAGAGAAATCAAGAATTAATAGGTAAAGTTGTAAGTGCTAGTAATAATAAAACTATTACAGTATTAGTTGAAACTTACCGTACAGATCGCTTGTATGAAAAACGTGTAAAATATTCAAAGAAATATGCTGCTCATGATGAAAAGAATTTAGCTCAACAAGGAGATACTGTTCGTATTGTTGAGACAAGACCAATATCTAAAACAAAAAATTTCCGTTTAGTAGAAATAATAGAAAAAGCAGTTATTTTATAATTGTAACGGACAAGGAGGATTAATATGGTTCAACAACAAACAGTGTTAAAAGTTGCTGATAACTCTGGTGCACGTGAACTTATGGTTATTCGTGTATTAGGTGGATCTAAGGTTAAAACAGGAAACATCGGCGATATTGTCGTTGGTACTGTAAAAAAAGCTACTCCTAATGGAACAGTACCTCGTAGTAAGGTTGTAAAAGCTGTTATCGTTAGAAGTAAATCTGGACTTAGAAGAGAAGATGGATCTTATATTAAGTTTGATGATAACGCTTGCGTAATTATTAAAGATGATAAAAGCCCTGTTGGAACTCGTGTATTCGGTCCAGTAGCACGTGAATTACGTGAAAAAGATTTTATGAAGATTGTATCACTTGCTAAAGAAGTGTTATAGTTTGGAGGGAAATTATGAACTTTAAAAAAGGAGATAAAGTCGTAGTTATTGCTGGTTCTTCTAAAGGTAAAGAAGGACAAATAACAAACGTACTAAGAGCTGAAAATAAAGTTATCGTTGAAGGTGTTAATATTGTAAAAAAACACATGAAAGGTAACGGACAAACAGCTGGTTCAATCGTTGAAATGGAAGCTCCAATTAACGCTTCTAATGTAATGATGATTGACCCAAAGACTAAAAAAAGAACAAGAATTGGTCATACTGTAGATAAAAAAGGTAAAAAGATTAGAGTTGCTAAAAAGTCTAACGAAAATCTTGATTAATTGGAAGGAGGGTATATATGAACCGCCTAAAAGAAAAATATGTATCAGAAATTGTACCTAGTTTAAGAGAAAAATATAGTTATAAGAGTGTTATGGAAGTTCCTAAATTAGACAAAATAGTAGTTAATATGGGTGTTGGTGATACTACTACTAACGCTAAATTATTAGAAGCTGCTATGAATGATTTAGCAATCATTACAGGACAAAAACCAGTTGCTACTAAAGCTAAAAAAGCTATTGCTGGATTTAAAGTAAGAGAAGGTCAAGCAATTGGATGTAAAGTAACATTACGTGGAGAAAAGATGTATAACTTCTTAGATAAATTAATTAGTATTACATTACCACGTGTACGTGATTTTAGAGGTGTTTCATCAAAGGCATTTGATGGACGCGGAAATTATACAATGGGTTTAACTGAACAACTAATTTTCTCAGAAATAGAATATGATAATGTTGTAAAAGTACGTGGAATGGACATTGTGTTTGTTACAACTGCAAACTCTAATGATGAAGCGTATGATCTTTTAAAAGGTCTAGGTATGCCTTTTAAAAACTAGGAGGAAAAAATAATGGCTAAAACAAGTATGAAAGTAAAACAAAGTCGTCCACAAAAATTTAAAGTACGTGAATATAC
>CANTWP010000037.1 GCA_947853245.1 uncultured Bacilli bacterium
AGGTCGTGAAGAAATATTAAATGTTCATGCTAAAGGCAAAATTTTTGCTAAAAATATTAAATTATCTAATATTGCTAAAAGAACAGTTGGATTTAGTGGTGCTGATTTAGAGAACTTACTTAACGAAGCGGCTCTACTTGCAGTTCGTCGTAATAAAGATGTAATCACTATGGCAGAAATAGATGAAGCTCATGATAGAGTATTAATGGGACCTGCTAAAAAGAGCCATAAATATACAGAAAAAGAGAAAAAGGTAGTAGCGTACCATGAAGCAGGACATGCTGTAATTGGTCTAAAATTAGATGGTGCTAATGATGTACAAAAGATTACTATTGTGCCTCGTGGTGCAGCAGGTGGATATAATTTAATGCTTCCAAAAGAGGAAACATATTTATATACTAAGAAGGAATTATTAGAAACCATTAGTGGTTTATTAGGTGGTCGTGTATCTGAAGAATTAGTATTTAATGAAATGACTACTGGAGCTCATAATGATTTTGAAAAAGCTACTAAGATTGCTCGTTCTATGGTAACTGAATATGGTATGAGTGAGTTAGGTCCAGTTCAATTTGAACATCAAGAATCTAGTGTATTCTTAGGAAGAGATTATAATAAGAGTCAAAATTTCTCTATTCAAGTTGCTAATGAAATCGATGAACAAGTAAGAAAAATAATTTCTGAACAATACAAAGTAACAACTAAGATTTTAAGTGAAAATAGAGATTTACTTGACTTAATTGCAAATACCTTATTAGAATATGAAACAATTACTAAAGAACAAATTGATTATCTTGTAGAACATGGTCATATGCCAGAAGAAGATAAAAAAGAAGAACAAGTAGATGAATTATCTTTGAGTGATCTTACTTTAACTGAATTAAAAGATTTAGCTAAAGAAAAAGGTATTAAAGGTTATTCTAAAATGACTAAAGAAGAAATTTTAAAAGAATTAGATGATAATAAAGATACACAATAAAAAATGTGTATCTTTTGTTTACAAGTAATTTATAAAGAATATTAATTTTTTAAAAAATTACTTTTTTTTGAGCTTTCATTGATATGAAAGGAGAATAAAAATGGACAAGAAGAATAATACTAGTTTATTTATTTTAATATTCTGTGCGTTGTCAATGGTAATTGGATTACTGGGAGGATATATTCTTTCTAATAAAGTTATAAATAAAGATTAAGAGAATACAGAAAACCAAGATAATCAGAATCAAAATAATAACCAAAATTCAAATGAAAAATTTAAATTAAATAAAGAATACAAATTAATATCAGATGAATTAGGCGAATTAAGAATGACGGTTATTATTATTAATGATACCGAAATGTCAATTACTTCTGGTGATGGGCTATTGTGATAGAGATTTCTAAAGGAACTTATTCAATAACTGATAATACTTTAACTTATACTAGAATTAGTTATGAAGTCGGAGGCGAAGGTTGGAAGAAAGCCCCTAATGTATCGGATTTTGGTGATGTGAATTCTTTTGTTGAAAAATTTACTATAGATAAAGAAAATAATCAATTAAAATTGTCTAATTATTCTACAATGAACTTTTCAAATGTGATTTTAAAGTAGCAACTTTATTTGCTCTTTTTTTTGTATTCCTTATTAATTTAATAGCAATATTCTAAAAAATGTGATAAAATGTTAAAGAAAGAGAAATAGAAAATATGGTGGTAAAATGGGAAAAATAATTGCCTTGGTTAATCAAAAAGGAGGCGTTGGTAAAACGACTTCTAGTATTAATTTATCAGCTTCATTGGGCGTTCTTAAGAAAAGAGTTTTATTAGTAGATTTGGATCCTCAAGGTAATAGTACTACCGGGATTGGAATAGATAAAGGTGAAGTTACTAAAAGTGTATATGACTTATTAATAGATAATGCAAGTATTAGTGAAGTAATGATTCAAACTAATTTTAAAAATTTATATGCATTACCAGCTGTAATTAATTTAGCTGGTGCTGATATAGAATTAATGGAAAAAAGTAGATTGAATCCTAATTTTTCTAAGGGTAGTCAATTAAGAAAACATTTAGATCAAATTAAAGATCATTTTGATTATATTATTATTGATTGTCCACCAAGTTTGGGAATACTTACTACAAATGCTTTGACAGCTGCAGATTCAGTAATTATACCAGTTCAATGTGAATTCTTTGCATTGGAAGGAATTATGCAATTGTTAAATACAATTATGTTGGCCCAAAAAAATTTAAATCCAAATTTGGATATCGAGGGTGTTTTACTTACTATGCTTGATAATAGAACTAATTTAGGCTTAGAAGTAGTTGAAGATATTAAGAGTTATTTTAAAGAAAGAGTTTATGACACAATAATACCTAGGTTAGTAAGACTATCAGAGGCACCAAGTCATGGTAAACCAATTATTGCTTATGATCCGCATAGCCGTGGAACAGAGGCATATTTAAATTTGGCAAAGGAAGTGATTGAGAGAAATGGAAACTAAAAAGAGAGCATTAGGTCGTGGATTAGAAGAATTATTCAATAGTGATAATTTAGATTTACAAAGTATGGAGAAGCAAATATATGAAACTGCTTCTAAAGAGGAAATATTTGATATTCCTATTGAGGAACTTAGAGTTAATCCTTATCAACCAAGAAAATATTTTAATGATGAAGCTTTATCTGAGTTATCAGCTTCAATAAAAGAACATGGTGTGTTTCAACCAATAATAGTTAAACAAAGTATTAAGGGTTATGAAATAGTAGCTGGTGAACGTCGTTATCGTGCTTCTAAAATGGCTGGATTAACAGCAATTCCTGCAATTGTTCGTGCATTTACTGATGAGCAAATGATGGAAATCGCATTGTTAGAAAATTTGCAAAGAGAAAATTTAAGTGCTATTGAAGAAGCAAATGCTTATAAAAGTATGATCGAGCAACTTTCATTGACCCAAGATGAATTATCTAGAAAAGTAGGTAAAAGTCGTAGTCATATCACTAATATATTAGGACTCTTAAGATTACCAAAAGAAGTTCAACAACTAGTAGCAGAAGATAAAATAAGTATGGGTCATGCCCGTGTACTTAGTAAATTAGAGTCTGATGAAAAGATAATTGAAATGGCTCATCAGATTATTGATAGTAAATTGCCAGTAAGAGAGTTAGAAGAATTGACTTCTAATCCTAATGTAGAAAAAAGAGTAAAAATAGTTCGTAAAAACACCTCAAATAGTGAATATAAATTTGTTGAAGATATGTTAAGAGAAAAGTTAGATACAAAAGTTAAAATTAAAGATCATAAAATTGAAATATCATTTAGCAATGTGGCAGATTTAAATAGAATATTAGATGTACTTGATGTAAAGGAAAAATAATATGGGTAAAGAATATAAAATAGGAAGCATTGTTGTCATGAAAAAACAACATCCTTGTGGTTCTAATTCCTGGGAAATTACAAGGGTTGGTGCAGATATTAGAATTAAGTGTTTAAATTGTGGTCGAAGTATTATGATTCCAAGGATAGAATTTAATAAGAAATTAAAAAGTATTACTAAATTTTAGGAGGATTTATGGCGTTTAAGAAAAAAAGAAAAAAGATTGCCTTAGGTGTTGCAACAACGATGTTAGTAATAATGATACTTACTATTATAGCTAGTGCAGTTCTATCAAAATTGGGATTCCAAGCAGAAAAAACTGTTTTGACTAATGGTTCATTAATGGTATCATTTACTTCCATTAAGAATTTCTTGTCAGTAGATGGAATTAAGTATTTGTTTAGTAATGTTGTTTTGAACTTTCGTATGTTAGAACCTTTGGCTTTAGTAATTATTTCTATAATATCGTTTGGTATTTTAGAAACTAGTGGTTTATTACAAATTTGTTTTTCTCCACTAAAAAAACTAAGTAATAAGACACTGACTATGTTAGTTTTATTAATTAGCTTTATTGCTACATTATTTGGCGAATACTCATTTGCAATTTTGTTACCATTTGTTGGAGCTTTATACAATAGTATTGGTAAGAATGCTGCGTTGGGAGTTGTTACAGCATTTTTAGGAATTACCTTAGGATATGGTAGTGGTCTAATATTTAATTATGATCAGGTGTTACTTGGCGGTTTAACGCAAGTAGCAGCCACTATGAATGTTGATAAGAATTATGTGTTTAATAACTTCTCAACATCTATTATTATGACTGCATCATTGTTAATATTTGTTCCAATTATTTCTTTACTAATTGAAAATTATGTATCACCTTATTTTGGAAAAAACTCTAATATTAGTAATGAAAAAAATGTATCTAAGAAAGGTTTGTTTTATTCTTGTTTAATATTTGTTGTATTACTTTTATTTAGTGTATATATGATTGTTCCGGGATTTCCTGGTTCTGGTCTACTTTTAGATATGGAACAAGAAACATATTTTGAACAGTTATTTAGTGCAAATTCTCCTTTTAGAGAAGGTATTTGTTTAATTATCTTAATATTGTTAACAATTCCTAGTTATATTTATGGTAAAATTTCTAAGAACTTAGAAACTAGTACCGGAGTATCTGATAGTTTATCAATAGGTCTTAATGATTGTGGATTTTTATTGATGATTACTTTCTTAGGCTCAATTATGATATCTGTATTTGAATGGACAGGTATTGGAGATTTCCTTGTTTGTAAAGTCGTAGAAATATTAAGTCAATTTCAATTATCCGGAATTTTACTAATAATCATTTTCTTTTTATTGATGGTTATTGTAACGATATTTGTTCCATCGACTTTAACTAAATGGTCATTAATTTCTCCGGTTATAGTTCCATTATTTATGAGAGCTAATATGACACCAGATTTTACTCAATTTATATTTCAGGTATCAGATGGAATTGGTAAGAGTATCAGTGTTTTCTTTCCATATTTCTTAATTATGATTGGTTTAATGCAAAAATATAATTATGATGATACGAAGATAAGTATTGGTGGAACATTAAAAAGAATTTTACCAGTTGTACTAATTACTATGGCTTTCTGGCTGCTATTTATAATTATTTGGTATTTAGCAGGCTTCCCAGTTGGAATAAGTGAATATACAACTTTATAGTTGAAAAGAATTAAAAGTATGTTATAATATCTATGTTCAAATGAATTTTAGATATTTAACATATTTTTTTTGTGAAAGAGGTGTCATTATGAGTTTAACTGCGGGAATTGTTGGACTTCCAAATGTAGGAAAATCTACTTTATTTAATGCCATTACTAAAAAACATATATTGGCAGCTAATTATCCTTTTGCGACAATTGATCCTAATGTTGGAATAGTAACTGTTCCGGATGCTAGATTGGATTTTTTGAATGATTTATATATTCCAAAGAGTTTGGTTCCTACTGCTTATGAATTTACTGATATAGCAGGTTTGGTAAAAGGTGCTTCTACTGGAGAAGGCCTTGGTAATAAGTTCTTATCTCATATTAGAGAAGTAGATGCAATTGTAGAAGTTGTAAGATGTTTTGAAGATAAAAATATTATTCATGTAGAAAATACTGTTGATCCTATTCGTGATATAGAAATTATTGATGTAGAACTTGCGTTGTCTGATTTAGAGATAATTGATACACGTTTAGGTAAAATAGAAAAGAAAGCAACTGCTACTAAAGATAAAGATTTATTAAAAGAAGTGGAAGTTTTAAATAAACTAAAAAAGGCTTTAGAGGAAAATACTCCAGTTAGACGATTAGAACTTACAGATGATGAACAAAAGCTAATTAGTTCATTTAGATTAATTACTGCTAAACCTATTATATATATGGCTAATATTAGTGAAGAGGACTTATTAAATGATGGTAACGTTTACGTTGATAGAATACGTAAATATGCTTCTAAAGAAAATTCTAAGGTAGTTACAGTATGTGCTAAAATAGAGGAAGAACTTAGTGATTTATCAGATGAAGAAAGAATAGAGTTTTTACAAGAAATGGGTATAAAAGAAGCAGGACTTGATAAGTTGATTACTGCCACATATTCTTTACTTGGGCTAGCAACATATTTTACAGCGGGATCAGATGAAGTAAGAGCTTGGACTTTTAAAAAGGGAATGAAAGCTCCCGAATGTGCGGGTATTATTCATACTGATTTTGAACGAGGATTTATTCGTGCTGAGGTAATGAGCTATACTGATTTAAAAGAGTGTGGTAATGAAAAATTAGTTCGTGAAGCAGGTAAAATGCGTCTTGAAGGAAAAGAATATGAAATGCAAGATGGCGATATTTGTTATTTCAGGTTTAATGTTTAATAGTTTGCATATATAATGTCAAGTTTAATGCACAAGTGATTTTATGAAAAAATTACTTTTTTTTAGTTAATATAGATATGGAAGGAGGATAAAGATGGAAAAGAAAAATACAGGAGTTATAGTAAATGTTGTTGTATTAGCGTTATTATTAGGTTTACTTGGAGGTTATATTATCACTGATAAATTTGTTAATAAAGATAAAGAAACGTCACAAGGTGAACAAAATAACAACAATAATAACGGAAATGAAAATAATAATAGTAATATAAACAAGAATATAGTTTATCAGATGCAGAAAAATTGATGGATAAATATTTAGTACTTACAGAGTGTACAGGAAGTCGTGATATTACTGATTTAACTGATGAAGTTGATATGAACTATCTATCCATATTATTTACAAGAGATAATATTAATGTTACATGCGAAAATTTAGAAAATGGAAGTTTAAATTATTCTGATAAAGAAATTATTAATATGATGTATGAACAGTGCTTATTGGATGAAGAAAGTGACACTTATAGACATAAATTATATAAATATACTGATGTTTTATCTTCTAAAAAGGAATTATTTGGTTCAAATGTAACGTTATCTAAGAATACTTTTCGTGTATGCTTTACAAATGAATATTATTATTCTATAAAAAATGATGGAATTGTCACGTTGCAATTTCCAGGTGGTGGAGATTGCGGCTCAGAATATAGTAATAAAGTTATGTCTGCTAAAGTTATTAATGAAAATTTGATAATAATTGCTAGTATAACTTTTGAATACTCTTGTCAAGCAGACCCTTCTTGTGCTGAATATACTAACTATAATAAATACGAGTATACTTTCAAAAAAGAAAATGGCAACTATTATTTAGCGGAAATCAAAAAATTAAATAATTAGTATTAAAATAGATATAGCATGTAAAATTGTACTATATCTTTTTTCATAACTAAGAAATTTTTAAATAAAATTAAAATAAGGTTTACAAATTCATAATTGTTTGTTATAATCTATGGCGAGTATGAATTTACTCCTTGCTCATCTTGGTGATGAGCCAATTAGACCATAAGGAGGTGTGGAAATGAAAAACTATGAAATTATGTTTATCGTTCGTCCAACTTTATCAGAGGAAGAAATTAAGAAAGTTGCTGCTTCTTTTGAAAAAGTATTAAAAGATAATGGGGCTAAAGATATTAACGTAAAAGAAATGGGCCAAAGAGAATTAGCTTATGAAATCAAAGATTTCAAGAGTGGTTACTATTATGTAATTAATCTAACTTCTGCTGATGATAAAGCAATTAAAGAATTTGATCGTTTGGCTTTAATTAGTAATGATATTGTTCGTCATTTAGTTACTACTGTTGAAGCTTAAGAAAGAGGTAAACATGAATAGAGTAATGTTAGTAGGTAGACTTACTACTAAACCAGAATTAAGATATACAGGTTCTAATTTACCTTATTCTAGGTTTTCTATAGCGGTAAATAGAACATTTAGTAATGCTCAAGGACAGAGAGAAACTGACTTTATTAATATTGTTGTTTGGAGAAAGCAAGCAGAAAACGTTTGTAATTTCTTAAATAAAGGTAGTTTAGTTTCTGTTGAGGGTAGATTACAGACAGGAAGTTATGATGATAAGGATGGTAATAAGAGGTATACTATGGAAGTTGTTGCTGACTCAGTTCAATTTTTAGAATCAAAGTCACAAAGTCAATCACGTAGTACTTCAGATGAACCAAGCCCTTATGACTATCAAAATGCAAGTGGAAATACTGCAGGAATGAGTGTTGCTGATGATCCTTTTGCAGATTTTGGAGATAGTGTTTCAATCGATGATAACTTCTTAGATTAATAGGAGGAATTATAAACATGGCTGAATTTTTCAGAAAAAAGAAAAAAATTTGTCAAATGTGTGCTGGCAAAAGTGTTGACTATAAAGATGTTGAAATTATGAAAAAATATATCAGTGGTGATAAAGGTAAAATTTTACCTAGAAGAATCACTGGTGCTTGTGCAAAACATCAAAGACATATAGCTGGTGAAGTTAAAAAAGCTAGATTTATGGCTTTAATACCATTTGTTAAATAATTAAATTAAAATTACTCTCATAATGAATGCGGGTAATTTTTTAATTTGTTTAGGTTATCAATTTCTTGTCTCATTTTTTCGATAGCACGTTTTAACATTTCCATTTGTTGTTTAGTGTCATCTTTATTTTCGTAATCTTCTCCAAAACCATCGTTAACAACATGACGATTAGAACGATTAGATGTATGAGTTCTATTATTTAATACTTGTTGTTGTGCTGAATTAGTTGATAAAACCTGACCAATTAGCATGAACCAGTTTCCTAAAGAATTTTGTTCGGTCGGTGTCATTTCATCAATTAAAAGATAGCCAATGATAATAGTGCTTAAAATAAATTCGCCAGCTGGAGTGCTTGGAACTAATCTCATGTTATCACCTATTACATTTTATGCATAAAAAAATTTTAATCTTTGACGATTAAAAATTTCTTTAATTTTTCGCAATCTTCATTATTAAATATTATAGAGTAGATGGTGTTAATTATTGGAATGTTAATATCGTTCTTCTTAACTAATGAGTAAATAGATTTTAAAGTATATAATCCTTCAATTGTAGTATTATTTATATAGTTATCTATTTCTTCTTTGGTTTTCTTTTCACCAATCATTTTTCCTAGTGTATAGTTTCTACTTTTACTACTAGTGCAAGTTAAAAACAAATCTCCAACTCCCGCAAATGAAAGAATAGTTTTTTTGTTACCACCTAATTGTTGTATTAAATATTTAATATCATGAATAGATTCGGTTATTAAAAACGCTTGTGTAGATTCTGGTAACCCCATACCATTTATCATTCCTGATGCAATAGCGATAACATTTTTGATGGCTCCGCATATTTCTAATCCTATAGGATCTTTACTTATTCTTAACTTAATACAATCACTTTCTAGAGCTTGTTTAATAATTTCAATAGAATTTTTATTTTTACTAGCTATAGAAAGACCAATTGGAACATCAGCAGCTACATCAATAGCAAAAGATGGGCCAGAAAGAACGGCTACATTTGTTGTATTGATATGCTTTTTTACGATATCAGTAGCAAACATATTAGTTTTTTGCTCTATACCTTTAGATGTTATACAAATATGCTGTTTTTTAGTTATATATTTTTTTAATTCGTTTATTGTGTCTTTCACAGCAATAATAGGGACAGCAATAACTATTATATTGGAATCTAATACACACTGTTCCATATTGTTTGTGAAATTAAAACTTGTTGGGATTTTTATCCCTGGTAATTTATTGGTATAGTGTAGTTTTTCTAAATCTTCAATTTCATCTTTAAATTTACTCCATACACATATTTTGTTTTTGTTTTTTTGGAAAGCTAAAGCTAAGGCTAAACCATATGCTCCAGCACCAAGTATTGCTATATTCATTTTATCACCAATGAAATTATAACATGTATTTAGTATGAACAAACAAAAATTGTTAAAAAAATAAAAAAAAGTTAAAAAAGTGTTGATTTTTTTTCAAAAATTTAATATAATTTTGTATGTGTGGCATGCATTGATGTGTGAGGTTGCCGATACACGAGGATAAGTTGTTATATAACTTAAAATCGATATCGGGTTTTTACACGGAGCTAGTCTATACAATGATATAGGCGAAGGGAGGATACAATATGTCTAAAACTAAAGTTCGTATCAAGTTGAAATCATTTGAACACAAGAATTTAGATACTGCTTGTGCAAAAATCGTTGAAACTGTAAAGAGAACAGGGGGAGAAGTTAGCGGACCAGTTCCACTACCTACAGAAATTGAAAAAATTACAATTTTAAGAGC
>CANTWP010000038.1 GCA_947853245.1 uncultured Bacilli bacterium
ATATGAATTATTTAATTCCTGCTAATTCAAAGAAGTCAATGTTAATATTTGGATTATTTAATACTACAGATTTAATTATATTTGGATGTGGGATAGCGGCAACTTTAATAATGCTGCTAGCTCTTTCTCCAAGTAAAATAGCATTCGCAATAATAGATATGCTACCTGTAAGTATTACTGGATTACTTGTATTTCCAATTCCAAATTATCACAATATGTTGACTGTAATACAAGATATATGGGCATTTTATACGACTAGACAAAGATTTGTATGGAAGGGTTGGTGTTTTGAACATGGCGAAAGCAAGAAGTAGTTATACTAATGATTATGTACCTGTAAAGAGTATAACAAATGGAATGATTGTGCTTGATAATAATCAAAAGGTTACAGGGGTAAAAATTATGCCTCGTAATATATTTATCTTAGATCAAAGCATGCAAGATAGTATTATTACTAATTTACGAAATGTTTACAATATGATCGATTATGAATTCTGGATTATTGCGGCAGATCGTCCAGTAGATATTAGTGTTTATTTATCACAATTACAACTTTTATATAATAACGTTCAGGATAATGCACGTAGAAAGTTGATTGTTGATGATATTAACAAGGCTAATATGTTTATGAGTAATAATGTGGTAGATACAGAATACTACTTATTATTTAAGGAAAAGGATTCTGATTTGATTCAAAAGAGAATTCGTAATTTAATAAATGCTTTTGCGGGGGCAGGTTTAACTAGTAAACAGACTACTAATGATGATTTACGTATGATACTTGATAATTTCTTAAATGGGGGACAAACTACAACATTTGGGACGGTGATTAGTTAATGGATATCAAAACACAAATAGCTCCTAAGGGGCTAGAATTTAGACCATCAGATTTTATTATAAGTGATAAACATGCAACTATATTGACGGTTATTTCTTATCCAAAGTATATATCTCCTGGTTATTTATCAAGTTTAACTAGTATGTCTGGTATTAAAGTAGTTATTAAACATATTCCTTTACCTTTTAGTACAATTACTAAAATGTTAAATAAAGAAATAGCTGATTTGAAAATACGTTATCAAGAAGAAAATGATAAAATGATTCAAGAAAGAATTAGACAAGACTATGAATCTTTAGAGTATTTTATTCAGATGTTAGCAACAACACAATCTAAAATATATGATTTTCAAATGCATATTATGATTACTGCTGATTCTGATGAAGAACTTATTTCTAAAAAATTGCAAGTTAAAAATTATTTGGAAGCTATGGAAATGCGTGCTATTCCACTTCGTTTTGAACAGGAAAAGGTATTCCATTCTATGCTACCAATATTTCCAAAAACTAATATAGAAGATAGAATTGGTACACCAATTCCATCTCCAACGATTGCGGCTATGTATCCATTTATTTTTGATAGTATTAAAGATCCAGGCCTTTCTACATTACTTGGTGTAGATTTCTCTGGTGGTGTAATTTTATTTAATCAATTTTTATATCAAATAAAAAAAGAAAATAATCGAAATAATGCTAATATGATTATCCTTGGTACTTCTGGTAGTGGTAAATCTACAGCAGCTAAATTATTATTACGTTCTAATATTAGAAATAATAATCAAATTGTTGTTATTGATCCAGAAGGCGAATTAGAAGATATGACTAAGATGTATGGAGGAGACTTTATTGATCTTGGTAAAGGTGGAGAATTTGGTATGATTAATCCACTTGAAGTTGTTATCGATTCTGATGATGAAGAAATAGCGCAAGGATTAGGATATACAGTACTTACTCGTACTATTCAAACTGTTAAGGCTTTCTTAAAATATTATGATCCTACTGTTGAAGAGGATGTTATTAATATGTTTAGTGAAGTTTTACAAGATACATATAAAAGATATGGTATAGATTTTAATTCTGATTTTACTAAATTTACTTCTAAAGATTTTCCAACGTTTGATGACGTATATGCAACTATTCGTGGTAGATTAATGTCTATGACAGAAAAGACACGTGAAAGAGATGTAATGGAATTTTTAGAATTAAAAATTAGGCCATTAATAAAAGAATTACGTTATTATTTTACAGGGCATACAACTATTGCTCCTAAGAGTGATTTTATTGTATTTAATATCAGAGAATTAATGAATTCAGATGCTAATATTAGAAATGCTTTATTCTTTAATGTATTAAAATATGCTTGGGGATTAACATTAGATGCTAATATTAATACAGTTTTAATGGTTGATGAAGCCCATGTATTATTAAGCGGTAGTAATGTTTTAGGAGCTGACTTTTTAGCTCAGGTACAAAGACGTGCTCGTAAATATAATACTGGTACAATAATTATTACACAACAACCTAGTGATTTCTCTGATGAAAAAGTAATTACTCAAGGTAAAGCTATATTTGATAATGCTTCTTATTATTTAGTTATGGGTTTGAAAAAACAAGCTGCAGAGGATTTAGCTAAATTAATTGATTTAAATGAAAATGAAAAAGA
>CANTWP010000039.1 GCA_947853245.1 uncultured Bacilli bacterium
AATATTAAAGTTACCAAGATATAAAGAGTTTTATTGTTGCTAAAAAGGATAAATCATGATAAAATGAAATTGGATTTGCAAGAGGGTGAAAATATGGAAGAAACTAAGATATATAATGCCGAAGATTTTCAAGATGCCATAGTTGTAGACACACTTAAGGAAGTAATTGCGGTATTAGAAGAACGTGGATATAATCCTATTAATCAAATCGTTGGTTATTTGATGAGTGGAGATCCGGGGTATATTTCTAATCATAAAGGAGTTCGTACTAAAATCACAAAATTTGATCGAACTAAATTATTGGAAATTTTAGTAAAGAATTTTATTGATAAATGAGATATTTAGGACTTGATTTAGGTACCAGAACTTTAGGTATATCTTTAAGTGATGCTACACATACAATTGCTTCTGCTTATGGCACATTACGTTTTGATGAAGGTGATTTTGATTCTTTAATAGAACCTTTAAAAAAAATAGTTGATGAATATAAAGTAGAAAAGATAGTATTAGGCTTACCTAAAAATATGAATAATACCGTTGGTGAAAGTGGCACACGTTGTTTTAATTTTGGTAATAAAATTATGGATACTCTAAAGATTCCCGTTATTATGCAGGATGAACGATTAACAACTGTAGAAGCGACTAGATATATGCTAGAAGCTGATATGTCTAGAAACAAACGTAAGAAAAAGGTTGATGGTTTGGCTGCTAATATCATTTTGCAAACATATTTAGATAAAGAGAAAGGTGATAATAATGGAAAATAATCAAAAAATGACTTTTAAAGTAATAAATGATGAAGGAAAAGAAACAGAATGTGAAGTATTATTTACTTTTGATTCTGATGAAACAAAAAAAAGTTATATCGCTTATACAGATAATACAGTAGATGAAAGTGGTAATATTAAGGTATATGCATCTATTTATACACCTAATGAAGAACCAATGAATTTAATTCCAATTGAAACAGAAAAAGAATGGAAAATTATTGAAACAATTTTAAATACATTACAAGAACAAGCTAAAGAAAATTTAGATATAGAAGGATAGTAAAGACGTTTAATAATGAAGAAGTTTTTACTAAAAATTAGTGCAATAATAGGGGGAATACTATTAGTACTTGTAGTTTCATGTTTTTTCGTTTATAAATTATTAACAGGAAGTGTTAGTAAAGATCAAACATTAAAAGAGATTATCATTGACAATGGTGATAATTATTATTCAATTGTTGAATTGTTAAAAGAGAATAATTTAATAAAATCAGAATTGTTTTATAAGATATATATTAAGATTCATAAACCAAATTCTCTTCAAGCCGGGAAGTATTATTTAAGTGAGTCTATGGATGTTGAAAAGTTGGTAAGCGAATTATCAAAAGTTAATACTTATAATCCGGATGCTATTCGTATTACCTTTAAAGAAGGAATTAATATGCGCAAGATAGCTCGTTTAATTAGTGACAATACTAATAATTCAGAATCTGATGTTTATAATTTATTAAAAGATACTAATTATCTTGATAGTATGATAGAAAAGTATTGGTTTTTAACTGATGAAATTAAAAATAATAAAATTTATTATTCGTTAGAAGGATATTTATTTCCAGACACTTATGAGTTTAAAAACAAAGATGTAACAGTTCAAGAAATTTTTGGAGTTATGTTATCAGAAATGGGTAGAAAATTAGAACCTTATCGAAATAATTTAGAAAATTCTAAGTATTCGATTCATGAATTATTAACTTTAGCTTCAATAGTGGAATTAGAATCTGCTAGTAAAGATGATAGAGCAAAAGTGGCTGGTGTTTTCTATAATCGTTTAAGATCTAACTGGTCTTTAGGTAGTGATGTAACTACGTATTACGCAGTAAAAGTAGATATGAGTGAAAGAGATTTGTATCAATATGAATTAGATGATTATAATGCCTATAATACTAGAAATGCTAATATGGCTGGCAAATTACCAGTAAGTCCTATTTGTAGTCCAAGTTTAAGTAGTGTAGGAGCAGCTATTAACCCAGAAGAAACAGAATATTATTATTTTGTAGCGGACAAATATAAAAAAACATACTTTAGTAAAACTTATTCTGAGCATGCAGAGATTATAGCAAAATTAAAAGCGGAGGGATTATGGTACACTTACTAGATTTAGAAAAGTATGCTAAAGAAGAAAATGTACCAATAATGTTACCAGATGGAATTGAGTTTTTACTTGATTATATTAAGCAAAACAATATAAAGACAATTTTAGAAATAGGTACAGCAATTGGATATTCATCTATTCGAATGGCATTGTTATCTAAAGATATAAAAGTAACAACTATTGAAAGAGATTCTAAAAGGTATAATGAGGCTATAAAAAATGTGTCTGCTTTTGGTCTTGATGATCAAATTAGTGTGATATATTCTGATGCGTTTGAAGTTGAGTTAGCCGAAAAATATGATCTTATTTTTATAGATGCTGCTAAAAGTCAGTATATTAAGTTTTTTGAAAAATTTAAGGTTAATTTAAAAGATAGTGGTGCTATTATTTCTGATAACCTGGCATTTCATGGCCTAGTTGAAAATAAAGAAAATATAGAACTTAGTAGAAATGTGCGTGGCTTAGTTCGAAAAATTAACGAATATGTAGATTTTTTAAAAAATAATAAGGAATTTACGACGACATTTTATTCCATTGGTGATGGAATAGGGGTTAGTATCAAAAATGATTAAAGTTAGAAATTTTAAATTTTAATAAATTTCTACTTTTTTTGTTATATTTGCTGTTGTATATGATAAAATATTTTTGGTGGTAGTAGTATGAAGTTTGAAAATTTAATGTATGATGGAAAAAATATAAAAGTTGTTGTTGATTTAGATGATGTTTTTATAGAGAATAATGATGATAAAAATTATTCAAGTGATGATAGTGATACATTAGATTTAACGAATATTACAACAGATATACAGTTAGATAAGGGGGATTATAATGTCTAGTGATTCTATTCAAAAGTTTTTAGATATGATGATGGAATTGGCAAAATCTAATCCTTCATTAAAAATAACTGATAGGCTTATATATGCACAGCTTGTTAGTTTTAGACTAGGAACAAATAATATTCCCTTTGAAAATGTTGAAAAATATTTTCGTAATTGGATAACTAATTTTCAAAACAATCCCATTATTGAAGTATATCGAGATAGAAATAATCCTTATATTTGTCATTTTTCTAGTAAAAAAGAATCGTCTAATGGTTCATATAATATTAAATTATATGTTCCTTTAGATACTTTACATATAAAAGAAGGTGTTTTAGAATTATTTTCTTTTTTGACTCGTGAAAATATTGCTCATGATTCAAAAGTTCTTAGTTCTGTACGAAATGATAATATTATTATCAGGGTTTCGCAAATAGAAGATGTCAATAAAATTGTTAAATATATTAAAAATAGCAATTATTTATCAGAAGGATTATTAAATGCTAACCCTTTTTTAGTTCCTTGCTTTAAATTAGGTGTAATCACTGATAATAATTATACATATAATATAGAGATAACAAAAGTTTTAGCATCCATTTTAGAAGAACTAAGGGTTAGAGATGAACTTAGTAAGTTTAATGTTTTATATATTAGAAATATCTTTGCCAAATTATCTATTAAATGTGCAGATGATGAGTTAAGTGATTTATATAAACTAGCATCTATTGCCTTAGATATTAATAGTACATTACAAGACTTTGCTAACTATGTTATTGAATATCAACAAACATCTTATATTAATAAGCATGGAAATGGAGAAGTTTCATATAATAGTAGTGTTGATTATTTTAATGCGGCTATTTTAGAGACATTTAAAAGATACAATAATCTATCATTTGTGATTAATGCAGTAAAACTTTATTTGACTATTGGAAATGTAAAAGGGTTTACTCGCATCAATCAAGCACGTAAGAATTTAGCATTGTATGCTGATAAAGATCAATTAAAGTCTCTTTTTGAAATGGAAAATTTAGATTTTAGTATCAAGTATTATTTATTAAAAGTTATTACAAATAATGATTAAAATCATTATTATTGAACAAAAAAGTTAAAAACTCGAAAAAAGTCAAAAAAAATTAAAAAAAGGCTTGACTTCGAAAAGACGATTTGATATATTATTAATGCTTTCATGAAAGAAAGCACGAAAGATCTTTGAAAACTGAGCAAAATGTCAATTTCA
>CANTWP010000040.1 GCA_947853245.1 uncultured Bacilli bacterium
GTATAAGTGAAGGTATTGAACAAACAGCCAGAAATATGTTAAAAGAAAACCTAGACATAAATTTAATTTCTAAAGTAACAGGTCTATCTAAAGAGAAAATAACTGAATCAAGTAGTTGATAAAAATAGAATTAGCTAAATTAATATAGCTATTTTTGTTTTATTTAAACTATTTAAGAAAATACTAAATAAAAAAGATTAACTATTGTTAATCAAAATATAATTTATTTTTTTATTATTTTTAGTTTCTAAGTATCTTTCCATAGCGGGTAATCCATATTCTTCATTGTAATAGTCTGGATATTCATATAAGTGAGCAAGTGCTATTTTAGCAGTCATCACAGGATCATCATTGGTAACATTGGTTTTGGGATTTACTGTTCCATGTTCTAATTCAATGTTATAACCGATCATAAAGTCTTTTATAGAAAACTTATCTAAAGAAACATTTAATTCATTGATTAAGTCAATCGCTTTATTTAAAGAAATCATAATACACCTCACTTAATTTTATGAAATATATTTAAATTGGCTACAAAATCATGTATAATATCTAATAGGAGAGTGATAATATGACACCACATATAGAAGCAAAAAAAGAGGATATTGCAAAAACAGTTTTAATGCCTGGAGATCCATTACGCGCTAAAAAAATAGCGGAAACATATTTAGAAAATCCGAAACTTGTAAATAGTGTTAGAAATATACTAGCTTATACTGGTACTTATAAAGGAAAAGAAATAACGGTTATGGCATCAGGAATGGGCATGCCAAGCGTTGGTATTTATTCTTATGAATTATTTAAATTCTATGATGTAGAAAATATTATTAGAATAGGATCTTGTGGCGTTTACACAGATAAATTAAACTTATATGATTTAATATTAGTAGATGCTAGTTATTCTCGTTCTTCTTATGCTTATAATCAAAATGGTTGTACAGATGATACATTATATCCATCAGTAGTTTTAAATGATAAAATTATTAATACTGCCAAAAGAATAGAATTTAATTTAAATATTGGTACGATTTATTCAAGTGATGTTTTTTATTCTGATAATGAAGATATTAATGAATTATATCAAAAATATAATTGTTTAGGAGTAGAAATGGAATCATTTGCGTTATTCCATAATGCTAAAGTATTAGGTAAGAATGCTGCTTGTATTTTAACAGTTTCAGATAATTTAATTACTAAAGAAAACGCGTCTTTTTTAGAACGCCAAAATGCTTTTGACAGAATGATGATACTTGCATTAGAATCAGTATTATAAAATTTGAAATTTGATACATATTAAGATAAGGTGATGAAAATGAATTATCAAGTTTATAACATGGGAGCATATCGTTTACATTGTGTACGTTCGACTAATTTTAAGAAAACTAATGTAATGATTAATTTTAAACGAAAAGCTACAAAAAAAGAATTATCTATTCGTACATTGTTGCCTAGGGTCTTAATGGAATCCAGTAAGAAATATAAAACAGCACGTGAAATGATAATTGAAACAGAAAATCTTTATAATTTATATTTTAAAAGCAATTGTTATTTATCAGGAAATTATAATATTATGAGCTTTGAAGCAACATTCTTAAATAATGATTATACTGAAGAATCTTTATTTGATGATGCAATTGATTTTATATTAGAAATTATTAATAATCCTAATATTGAAAAGAGAGTCTTTAACGAAAAATCTTTTAATTTAGCTAAAGAAATATTAAAAGAAGAAATTGATACATTTAAAGATGATCCTAATCGTTATAGTTATATGAGATTATTTAAAGAGATAGATAAAAGATCTATTTATGCTTCTTGCATTTTAGGTACAAAAAGGGAATTAGAACGTATTACACCTAGAAAATTATATAATTATTATAAAAGTGTAATTGAACATGATCAAATCGATATATTTGTAATTTCACCTCTTGATAAGGAAACTGTACAAAAAACATTTGCGGAAAAATTAGTTTTAAATGATAGAAAACCATTTATTGATTCCCATTATATTTATTATGAAGATTATAGAAAACGTACTAAAATAGTTTGTGAAAAGGGAGATTATGAACAAAGTAAATTGCTTGTTGCGTGTAAATTTGATTTACTTACACCTTTTGAAATTAAATATGTTAGTTTAGTATATTCTTATATCTTAGGTGGCGGTCCTTCTTCTAAATTATTTCAAACAGTACGTGAGAAAAATTCGTTATGTTATTCTATATCTAGTTCTTTTAAACCTTTAAATCAATATTTAATAATCTCTTCTGGAATTAATCCTGATAGTTTTAAGAAAGCTTTTAAGTTGATAAAAAAAGAAATAAAGAATATGGCCAAAGGAGAATTTAGTGTTGATAAAATAGAAGAAGCTAAGGTTACTTTTTTAGCGGGATTACAGGAAATTAAAGATTCACCATCTTCCATACTTAATACTTATGTATCTCATGAATATATGGATGCAGACTTTATAGAAGAACGTGAACAAAAAATACAGGAAGTAACCTATGATATGGTATTAGCGTTTGCTAAAAAAGTCCATATTGATACGGTATATATATTACAAGGAGGGGAAGAAGATGCAGAAAATTAGTTTAAAGAAGATAGATTTAGATGTATTTTCTGAAACTCTTTCTAATGGATTAAAAGTATATATTGTACCTAAAAAAGAAGTTAATAATATATATGCTACATTTACTACAGATTTTGGTTCTAATGATATCGAGTTTATTCCAAATGGTAAACAAGATTATATTAAAGTTCCGTTAGGAATTACCCATTTTTTGGAACATAAAATGTTTGAACAAGAAGATGGAACAGATGCTTTTAATTTTTTTGGAGAACGTGGTAGCGATGCGAATGCTAATACGAATAACATTAAAACCACTTATCTTTTTTCTGGACCAAATTTTTTTGAAGATAATATAAATTTCTTGCTAGATTATGTACAAAGTCCATATTTTACTGATGAAAATGTTGAAAAGGAAAAGGGAATTATTATTCAAGAAATGAAAATGTATCAAGATGATCCTTATAGTAAGTTGTATGATGCTATATTAGATGCAACATTTATTAATAATAAAACAAAATACCCAATAATAGGTACAGAAGAAAGTGTTAATTCTATAACTAAGGAAGATTTATATGATTGTTATAATACTTTTTATCATCCTTCTAATATGGTTCTTGTCATAACTGGAAATGTTGATCCAGAAGAAGTAATTAAAATAGTTAGTGCTAATCAAGATAATAAAAAATTTAAAAAAGAGCAAAAGATCGATATAAAAGAATATGATGAACCAAATGAAGTAGCTATTAAAAAGAAGGTTATATCTGCTAATATAAACTTACCTAAGGTATCTATTACTTATAAGATAAATTTAAAGAATATTAAAAATATTCCTATTCGTAAAAAGTTACTTTATTTATCAATTTTATTTGATGTCAAATTTGGCGTTACGTCTTTAATTAATGAACAAATGCGTGAACAAAAAATACTTAGTAGTGGTATTGATGTATCTAGTGTTGATGCTGATAGCCATATCTTATTTATTTTAATGGGAGAGACTAATAAAGAAACTGAATTTTTAGATGCAATAAAAAAAGAAATGCTCGACTTAAATATTATAGAATCAGAACTTGAAAGAAAGAAAAAAACAATTATTAGTTCAATGATTTATATGAGTGACAGTATTACTAGAATTAATCATAAAGTTATTGGTGATTATATTAAATATGGTAATATCATAGAAAACAATTACGATGAAGTCAAATCATTAAATTATGAAGAATTGAATGATTTTATAAAACAACTTGATACTAGTAATTATACTATTGTAGTAGAAGATAAATAACTTATAGTCTTTAAGTTATTTTCTTTTTACTATTGTAAATATTAATATAAAAACTAGTTGCAACTTACTATTATTTATGGTAAACTAGCTAATGTTAGGAGGAAAACTCATGCAAGTTGTATTAATTATTGTATCAATTTTGTTAATCGCTATTGTACTTTTACAAAGTGGAAAAGCAGAAAGTGCTTCAAATGCTATTACAGGTGGTAATGATAGTTTGTTTGCTAATCGTAAAGAACGTGGTGGCGAATTAATTATTAGTAGAATTACTTTAGGATTAGGAATTTTATTCTTTGTAATTTGCTTGATTTTAGGATTTTAATTTCTTGCAAAAGTAATTAATATTTGTTATTATGTAAGTGTCAAGGAAACTTACATAAAATAAAAAGGGAATACTTAACAGCGCAAGTTGAGTACTTACCTAAAAGTTGTGAAGTACTTAGTCTACTACTAGATTGAGTACTATTTTTTTATACATAGAATCATTAAAGATACTATTAATAAAATGATAATTATTATTAGAAGTGAGCTTAATAAATCGTTTTTCTTCATAAATATCAAACCATCTTCCTATAAGAAAGTTGGTAAATACTCAGTATAAATATTTCTTAAAGAACATTTTATAATATATATATTTTAGACACAAATTTAAAATTATTAATTTTCGAATATTTTTATTTTTTATTATATAATTTTTTTAGTAAATCATATTTTTTGAATTATATGTATTTAAAACTTTCTTTTTGTAAATAATTGTGTAAAAAAACCGCTATAAGTATATCCTTATAGTTGTTTTTTTGGTATAATATTAAGTGGTGAAAAGTATGCAAAATATATATGGATATACAATTAATGATTTAGAAAAATACTTTGAATCTTTTGGAGAAAAGAAGTTTAAAGCAACACAGGTTTTTGAATGGTTGTATAAAAAACGTGTTACGTCATTTGATGAAATGAGTAATATAAAAAAAGAAAACCAAGAAAAATTAAAAGCAGACTTTTCAATAAACCAATTAAATATTATTGATAAAAAAAGTGATATAGATGTTAATAAATATCTTTTTGAATTATCAGATGGTGAAAAGATAGAAGCCGTTTTAATGAGACATGACTATGGTAATAGCTTATGTGTTTCTAGCCAAGTTGGTTGTAATATGGGATGTTCTTTTTGCGAAAGTGGCCGTCTTAAAAAAGTAAGAAATTTAGAAACTTATGAGATGGTTTTACAAATTCTTATGGTAAAGAAAGACTTAAATATACGTATTTCTCATATTGTATTAATGGGTATAGGTGAACCTCTTGATAATTATGATAACGTGGTAAAGTTTATAGACATTATAAATTCTCCTAAAGGAATTGATATTGGGTCTAGACACATTACAGTTTCTACTTGTGGATTAGTTCCAAAAATACGTGAGTTTATTAATTTAGGAAAACAAGTTAATTTGGCGATATCTTTACATGCTCCAAACAATGAACTAAGAAATAAACTTATGAATATTAATAAAGCCTATCCGATAGAAGAAGTTATAAAAGTAGTAAAAGAATATATAGATGTGACAAATCGTCGTGTTACTTTTGAATATATTATGTTAAAAGACGTGAATGATCAGGTTAATCATGCATTAGAACTTGCTAAATTATTAAAAGGAATAAATTGCTATGTAAATTTAATTCCATACAATGAAACAAGTCATATTGAATTTAAAAAAACTGGTCAAGAGCAAATTATGAAATTTTATGATATACTAAAAAAGAATGGCATTGGTGTAACTATTAGAAGAGAGTTTGGTTCTAAAGTTAAAGCAGCATGTGGGCAACTTAGAGCGGAGCATAAGGAGGTGGCATAATGGACTATTTTTATTTAACTGATTCCGGGAAAGTAAGAAGTCATAATGAAGATAGTGTCATTGTAGTAAAAAATGCTTCCGGAGAATATTTACTTGCTGTTGCTGATGGCATGGGCGGTCATCGTGGTGGTGAAATCGCTTCTAGTATTGCTATTTCTCATGTTGGGAAAAGATTTTTAGATATGGGGAGTGTTGGTACTAAAGAAGATGCTATTCGTTGGATTAGTGATTCTTCCAGAGAAGCCAATGCATTAATTTATAAATATACGAATGAACATCCAGAAAGTACTGGAATGGGTACAACTTTAGTGGTAGCAATAATGACTAATAAATTTCTATTATTTGGTAATATCGGTGATTCCTCTGGTTACGTGTATAAAAAGAAAAAGTTACATAAAATCACTGCGGATCATACATTAGTTAATTTACTTGTTAAGTCCGGTGAACTTACAGAAGAAGAAGCAAAAGATCATCCACGCAAGAATGTTCTGATGAAAGCGCTGGGTGCTAATATAACAGTAGATATTGATATATTTGATGTTGAAACAGATATAGATGGAGTTATGTTGTGCAGTGATGGGCTTACTAACATGTTGGAAGAAGAACAGATTGCTAAAGTATTGAGTGAAAAAAACTCACTAGAAGATAGATTATCTAAACTTATTACTAAAAGTAATAATCGAGGGGGAACAGATAATATTTCAGTCGCATTTTTAGAAAAGAAGAATGGGGTAGTAAAATGATTACAAAAGGACAAAAAATAAATGAACGTTATGAAATTATTCGTACGCTAGGTGAAGGTGGTATGGCTAATGTTTATTTAGCGCATGATATAATTTTGGATCGCGATGTTGCTGTAAAAATATTACGCGGTGATTTAGCAAGTGATGAGAAGTTTGTACGCAGGTTCCATAGAGAAGCAATTTCTGCTTCATCGTTATCACATCCCAATATTGTCGAAATGTATGATGTTGGTGAAGATCAAGGACAATATTATATTGTTATGGAATATGTAGAAGGAAAAACATTGAAAAATTTGATTAAAAAACGTGGCAGCTTAACTTTAGAAGAGGTTATAGACATTATGTTACAACTTACTTCTGCTGTAGGGTGTGCCCACAGTAATCATATTATTCATCGTGATATTAAACCGCAAAATGTTTTGATTAAAGAA
>CANTWP010000041.1 GCA_947853245.1 uncultured Bacilli bacterium
AAAGGTAAAATGGCTTTTATGATTGTTAATAATGAATCTGGCAATATTTTTGATATTCAAAGATCTAGAAAATCTCGAGATTTAGAGAAATTCTTCAGAAGATATTCTAAAAATGAAAGAAACAAAGTCAAATTAATTTCTACTGATTTTTACTCTGGATACATTTATTTAGCTAAAAAGTTATTTAAACATGCTGATATTGTTATTGATAGATTTCATATTGTTACTCAAGCTTATGTTGCTTTAAATTCTACTAGAGTTAGCTTGTGTAAAAAAGATAATCCTAATTATAATAAACTAAAGGATTTATGGAAATTAATAGTTAAAAACGAGAATGATTTATCTGAAGAAAAAAATATTCAAAACATTTTCGTAAAGAAATTTTTCAAAAAGATATGGTTAATCTTATGATGAACACTGATACGACTTTAAAAGCCACTTATGAGTGTTATCAAGGCATTATTAATTCTATCAAAGAGAAAAACTTTGAAAAATTTAAAAATATAGTTGAACATCAAAATAAAAATCTATCATACAAAATGAAACAAACGTTAAAGTTATACAGTGATAATTTAAAATATATTGAAAATTCATTTAAATATGATATTAATAACGGAATAATTGAAGGAACAAACAACCTAGTTAAATGCTTAAAAAGAATATCTTTTGGATATAGAAAATATGATCATTTTATCGCAAGAGTATTTTTAATTAAAGGCATTATAAAAGAGTGATTAAAAATCACTCTCAAATACCAATTCATTTATCAGATTTATTGTTCACCAACACTACTTGACAAAAAGCCTTATTAAAGATACCCAGCTTTAAATATATTATTATTTTAATTTTTTGAATATCTAACAGTATAAGTTGGTATTCCTTTTTTAGTTGTACCTTCAATTACTTGGTATGTAGATGGTATTGAAGTATCTTGCCAATTTTGGCCTTCAAAGAATGTACCTTGGCAATAATTAGTATTTGCATCTGGATTTGTTTTTGCCATTCCTTCATCACCCCATGCTGGATTTTGACCTACAAATGTTCCACCATAAACTTTTACATTCTGTCCCCAACTTAGATTAAGATTATTTCTAGAGTTGTTAAACCAATCTCCTTCTTTATAGTAACCGCTATCAAAATATCCATCATATATTACTAATTTACCACGTCCACCGCTAATTCCTACAAAGAATGAACCATAGTTAGTTCCACCGGAATTTCTAGTAAATGTACCATTATATATAGTTAAATCTCCACGAGGAACTATAAAACTTGCAAAATAATTATCTTCAAGATCTATAACACCATTACCTCTTATAACTAAAGAAGAACCAGTTTTCATATTAATCATCGGATCAACATTAGAAGATAATAATGTTAACTTCTTACCATTCATATCTAAATCAATATTTATACCTTTTTCAATATTTAATATTTCCTCAACAACAATATCATTTTGCAATACTATTTTTCCACCATTATTTATTGCTTCTTTCAAGTCAGCAAAAGTATAGACTATATATTGCTTTGCATTTACAACTAATAACATTGTCTTTGTTGATTTATTTCCAGACGAATCTTTTATTTCATATTTAATTTCATAATATCCTACTGAAGATGTATCAAAACCATTTGTTGCATCATAAACATGGCTTGCTTTGCCTGTTTCTTTCGGATAATATCTTCTAATTGATACAGGTTCAAGAATCTTATCATTATCAACATTATCTTTTGCTTTTGCTGTTACATCTTCTAATGTTACTTTTGTATCTTGAGCAACACGATATTCATTATTATTTCTACCTTCTGTACCTTTTAATTCAATAGTTGGTGCTGTTGTGTCTCGAACTATAACACTAATATCTTGAGTAGAAGTATTACCTACTTCATCTATTGCTTGGTAACTACAAGTATAAGTTCCTGCTACCCCCATATTTACATTACAATTCTCTACTAAAGTAATATTTTCTGAAGTGCTTACATTGTCACTTACTGTAACAATTGGTTTTACAAATGTAGCAGTTTTATCTGCTTCAACTGTTTTTGTTAAATATTCTGCTGTAATCGTTGGAGCTGTCATATCTGCTGTAAATGAATATGTATTTTTATTTCCTGCTAGATCTTTAAAGTCAACACTTACATCTTTTGTTCTGTAATAATATCTTGTTACTTCTGTTGTTTCTATTTCATTTCCTTGATGATCTTTAACAAGTACTTTCTCACTAAATTTAATTACTACATCTATTCTTGATTTTGCTTCGTTGTAAGTTTGAGTTATAGATATAACTTCTGGTAGAACTTTATCTATATTGGTTATTTCATAAGTTGTGTCAACATAGTTTCCTACTAAGTCTTTAACTCTTACTGTTCCATTTGTATTTTCAGTAAATGTTTGAGTTAATACTTTCTTATCTTCTGATAATGTCCAACCTTCTACTGCTTGTATTTCTTCATTAGAAGTTATTGTCACTATTACATCTTGGTTTGTTAATTCCTCTTCTGAATATGTAACTTCTACTGTTGGTGCTGTCATATCCAAAGTAAAATTAATTACTGTTATATTAAATGCTTTATCAATAACAGTTAAATTATAAATTCCTTCCTCACTAAGAGAATAA
>CANTWP010000042.1 GCA_947853245.1 uncultured Bacilli bacterium
TTTTTATGTATTAATTTCATAAAAAATGTAGTATACTTAATATAGTTAGTAGTTATTACCACCTATAAATTTATGCCCAGTGGTTGTTATACTTCCACCAAAAGGGCACCATTGTATAATTCACTCGAACTTTGTCGAAAGTTCATTTTTTTGTTATACTATATTTAATTAAACAAATAGCAATTTGTTGAAATCATAAAATAGACATTTTTCTTAATTTGTGTTGTTCGTTTTAAGATAAAAAAATATTAAAATGGGTTTATCAAAGAGAGGAGAATTGTTATGAATACTGATAAGATTTACACAGATCATATTGTAAATGAATATTCAAAAAAGAAAGATTAAAAGGTATTGGCATTAAAGAAATTAGATAGAAAAGCAAAATTACCAGCAGAAATATTTGCCTATACTAATGGTGTGATAATGTCCTTGGTATTAGGTGTTGGAATGTGCTTATCAATGAAAGTTATTGGAGATGCCTTTGTTATTGGAATTGTCATTGGAATAATTGGAATTATAGGGGCTTCTATAAACTATCCAATATATAAAAAAATTCTTAATAGATCCAAAGAAAAATATTCATACGATATAATTAAATTAGCAAATGATATTTCTAAAGAGAATTAAATAGTGAAAGGAGTGGTATTAAAATGAATAAGCAAGAAAGCAAATATTTTGATACTGCTCATTTTTTTAATAAAGCATTGATTTGTTTATTAAATGACAAAGATATTGATTATATAACAGTTAAAGAAATTTGTAATACCGCTGGATTTAATAGCTCAGCTTTTTATTTGCATTATGAATCTATTTATGATTTGTTAAATGAAACATTAGAATATATAAATAACAAATTTTTAGAATGTTTTGATATTAAAAATGAATATGTCTTTTAAAAACTAAATTCTAGCAATAAAGACGATTTAATGTTCATTAAAAAAGAAAACTTGAAACCTTACTTGAATTTCATAAGATAAAACAAAAAAATTATGGCATCATTTTCTCATCCTAAAACAATGGATAGCGATAAAAAATATGAAAGTTGAAAAAAGCATATATTTTTACCTATAATTGAAAAATATGAAATAAAAGAAATCATGAAAAAATATATGATAGATTTTTATATACCTGGCATTATGGCAATTATTAAGAATTGGGTATTAAATAATTGTTCTGATAATGATGAAGATATTATAAATGTTATAATAGGGTGTGTTAGACCATGAACAAGTTGAGTAAAAAAATAGAAAAATTAAAGCCATACAACTATCTTATTAACTTTTCTTTATTTACATTTAAAGTAATACTATTTATCTTAACTAAATCATTTACATTTGTTATTTCATCAATCTATAATTTAGGAATTGGATTTGCTAAAAAGAAACATATTCCTTGTATTGCTACGATGCATTCTCAGTTCAAACAAGATTTTGAAAGAGCTGTCAAATCAAAATATCTTGCTATGAAATTAACTGATAGATTAATAAAAGTTTTTAATCAATGTGATGAATGTTGGGCCGTTAATAGTGAGGTTGCTAGAATATTTCATGAAGAATATCATTATAAACAATTACCAAGGGTTATGAATAATGCTACGGAAATGTTACCAGTAAAAGATGAAAAATATGCTATTAAGTATGTCAACAATAAATACCATCTAAAAAAAGATGAAATAGTATTTTTATTTGTTGGAAGAATAAACATATTAAAAAATATATTATTTATTGCGGATGCTATAAAAATAGTTAAGCAAAAGAAACCTAAATTAAAATTTAAAATGCTATATGTGGGATCGGGACAAGATGAAGATAAATTAAGAAATTATATAAACAAAATAAATATTATAGATAATGTTATACTATGTGGCAAAATAATAGATAGAGAAGAACTTGGTTATCATTTTAAAAGAGCTAACTTATTCCTATTTCCATCTATTTATGATGCATCTTCGATAGTACAGATTGAAGCTGCTTCTCAAGGTACTCCAGGATTATTTTTAAAAGATACGGCTACTGCTGCAACTATTACAGATAATATAAATGGTTTTTTAGCGGATAATGATGTAAATAGTTATGCTGATAAAATAATTGAAATAGTTAGTAATAAATCTTTATATAGTAAAGTATGCCATAATGCTTATAATGATTTATATAAATCTTGGGATGATAAAATAGACGAAGTATATAAGTTATATTTAAGTTTGATAGAAAACAATAAAAGAAGATAGGAATAATTTATATTGAATGATAGTAAAGATAATCTTGATGATATAGCTTTAACAATAGCTATCAAATCACTAGAACTAGTGTGGTTGTAAAAATTAATTTAAAAGAAAATAACTGTTGTAAAGATTGTGGTAAAAGTAGTAATAATTTACTGCTTTTTTAATATTTTTTGAATTTATAGTATTTATATGTTAAAATAAATTTATAGTATAGTAGAGGAGTAAAATATGAATAAAGAGAAAAGAAGATTTGGCGATCGAAAGGGCGCTAAGAGGATAAGAAAAATAGATGGACTATCACAAATACTTATTGATTTAAAACCACGTAGATGTGATAGTGATGTCTATATTAATCAAAAAGTAGATGTAACTAAATTAGTTGAATATGTTGAAAACAAGAAAAAAGATGGAATGGGAGTATCTTATTTTCATGCTTTTGTAACTGCTATTGGAAAAACATTTTATAATAGACCAAAATTAAATAGATTTATAACTAATCGTCATATTTTTGAGCATAATGATGTAGTTATTTCATTTGTTGCTAAAGTAAACTTTGATGATAAAAGCGAAGAAATGATGATAATGATACCAATTGATCCTAAAGATAATTTAGAATCAATTAGTAAAAAAGTTAAAACTAAAGTTGATAATATAAGAAAGAAAAAGGTAAAAAAAGAAGGCGCTAATGATGCAATTGACACTTTAGGTAAATTACCTAATATACTTAGAATTCCAATTGTTGGAATATTTAAATGGTGTGATAAAAAGGGTATATTACCAGCATCTTTAGTTCATGATAATTTATATTATAGTAGTATGATCGTATCTAATTTGGGATCAATTAAATGTGGTGCTATATATCATAATATAACTAATTTTGGTACATGTTCTTCTTTAGCGACTATGGGAGAAATTAAATCTGAAGAGATAATTAATGATAATAATAAAAAAGAAATTAGGAAGATATGTGAATTTGGAGTTAACTTTGATGAGCGTATAGCTGATGGATACTACTTTGCTAAATCAGTTAAATTATTACAATATATATTTGATCATCCTGAAACATTAGAAGAACCAGCTAATAAAAAAATAAATATGGATGAAATTAGATAATAAGGTTTGAACAAGTTTGTTCAAACTTTTAATTTATGATATATTATTAATACAGAGGTGACTTATGGATAAAAAACAAGTTTTTATAAAAGATATACTTTTAAAAAATTATCCTGAAGAATTAGTTAATAACATTATAAATGGATATAAGAAAAAAAATACTACTTTAAGAGTTAATAATTTAAAATCAAATATATTGGAAATAGAAGAAGAGTTAAATAAAAATAATATTAATTATAACAAGGTTGATTGGTATAAAGATGCTTTCATTATTTTAAATGGTGGTGAAAATATTATTAAAAATTTATCCATTTATGATAATGGTAAAATATATTTACAAAACTTATCATCAATGCTTCCACCATTAGTAGTAGATCCGAAAGAAAGAGAATCTATTTTAGATATGGCAGCTGCTCCTGGAGGAAAAACAACAGAGTTAGCAGCTTTATCTAATAATAAGGCATTAATCACAGCAATTGAAAAAGATAAAATAAGATCAGAGAGATTGAAATATAATTTAAATAAACAAGGTGCTAATAGAGTTACTGTTTTAGTAGAAGATGCTAGTAAATTAGATGAATTTTTTAGATTTGATAAAATTTTATTAGATGCCCCTTGTAGTGGTAGTGGTACTTTTGATTATAATGAACCGTTATCATACAAAAACTTTAATCAAGAATTGATAGATAAATCAATTCAAAGACAAAAAAAATTATTAAAAAAAGCTACCCAAATTATTAAAGATGGTGGTGAAATAATTTATTCTACATGTTCTATTTTAAAAGCCGAAAATGAAAATATAATTAGTGAAATTTTAACAAATAAAGATTTTGAAATGGTACCAATAGATGAAAGTTTATTTATAAATGTACCACAGTTACCAGTTACTATTAAGGGCACGATTTGTGTTTGTCCTGATGAATTATATGAAGGTTTCTTTGTTGCGAAGATTAAAAAAATAAAAAGATAAAATAAATTAGTATTTAATGTTTAAAAAAATAGTTTTGTATTCATAATAAGCTTGGGAGGAGAAATTATGGAACAAAATTATGAACAAGTACCTAATATTATTACAGGTAAAGATTTAGATTATTTAAGTGATATGTTTGAATGGAATTATGGAGTTTTTAAAGCTACTAAGAATGCCTTACAACAAGTAGAAGATTCTAATATTTGTGAAATTCTAAATAGAGCTTCAGAATTATTTTTAAGTAATATGCAAAGTGTTTTAAATACTTTAAATATGGGAGGTTCTAATGAATAATAATCAGGTTTGTAATACAGAAAAACAAGTGCCAACTGGTATTAATTTAAATGAGAAAGATTATATAAATGCCTTGTTAAGTAGCTTAAAAGATATGGAGAAAAATTATGTTATTGCCATGACTGAAGCTAGTAATGAAACTTTATATAATCAGTACAAAACCATTTTTGATAGTATTGCTTCTTTACAAAGAGATACCTATGAATTAATGTTTCGTTATGGTTGGTATAAATTAGAAAAAGCTGAAGAGCAAAAAATTAATGATAAAGCCAATACTTTATCACAAGAATTACAAGATTTAAACGCTTAATTTTAAGCGTTTTTTGTTTCCTTCTTATTAAATTTATATTATAATGTGTGAGGAGGTTTTTTAGAATGATAGGTATTATTGTAGCA
The DNA here is from genome assembly GCA_947853245.1 of uncultured Bacilli bacterium. Taxonomy (GTDB): domain Bacteria; phylum Bacillota_I; class Bacilli_A; order RF39; family UBA660; genus SIG204. Next base: position 4,998 of record CANTWP010000042.1, read on the forward strand.
ATGGAAGAAGAATTATTGGCAATAAAAAAATATATTAAAAATATTATAGAACATAATATATATGATTTAAAATTTATAGAATGTAATTTAAATGATATTAAAGTAATTTTATGTAAAAGTGGAATGGTAAAGTAAATGCTACACGAACAACACAAATGTTAATAGATAATTATAATGTAGATTATATAATTAATATTGGAGTAGCGGGTGGAGTTAATAATAATTTAAATGTTGGTGATATAGTGATTGGTAAGACATTAGTTCAACATGATTTTGATATCACTAAATTTGGTCATGAAAAAGGTTTTATTACTGGAGTAGGTAAAGAGATTTATTCTGATATTAATTTAGTAAATTTATTTAGTTCTAATTTTGATAATAGTAATAATAAATTACTTATAGGGACTATCGCTTCTGGAGACATATTTTGTACAGAGCCAAGTATGTCTTTAAAAATACATGATAAGTTTCATGCTGATGGTGTTGAAATGGAAGGGGCGGCTATTGCTCAGGTATGTTTTTTATGTAATGTACCATTTATTATTAGAAGTATTTCTGATGTTGTAAATGGTAGTAATGAAGTAATGTTTGATAAGTTTTTATATTCTTCTTCAAATGTAGTAGCAAAATTACTAGTTGATGTAATAAATAAAATTAATAGATAATGTTACATATTTTATAATTTCTTTCATAAGATGTATTGTAAGTTTAGAAAGGAATGAAATTTGTGGAAACATTAAAAGTAGGAACGAAGTCAAATCCCAATTCTGTAGCGGGCGCACTCGCAAATGTATTTCGTGATAAAGGAAGTGTAGAAATTCAGGCAATAGGTGCTGGAGCACTTAATCAAGCAATCAAAGCAATTGCTATCGCAAGAGGTTTTGTTGCACCAAGTGGTAAAAATTTAGTTTGCATTCCCGCATTTACAGATGTTGTAATTGATGGTGATGAAAGAACTGCTATTAAACTAATTGTAGAAGCTAGATAGCTTCTTTTTTTATGTATAAATTTGTGTTATAATAACAATAGAAAGTAGGTCTTGTATATGTTGATAAAATATCATGATAAATTATGTGACGCAACTAATACTTTAGAAGAAGGCGAGAAAGAACTAGATATATTTAATAATAATGATTTAGAAGATACTATGGAATTTCCTAATAATTTTTTAGAAGATACAATAGAAATTGATCTAAAAGAAATATTAGAGGCTAGTAAGGAAGATAAAAATGAATGATAGATATAGACAAATTGATAAATTTCTAAAAATATGGCGAGATGTCGCTAAAGAAAATCCTAGTGTTACTTTTGATGATGTTAGTGGTAATAATATGATTTATCGCTATCTTATTAGATTAAATATTAGTAACGAAGAACAAGCCTTGGCTATTGATAATTCTCATTTTCCAGCATGGATATCAAGATTTGAAGAGAATGAGAATATAGATTGTTTTGTCAGTGAAAATTGGAAATATTTTTGTCAATTTGTTAATGGAAAGATTAAACAAAATGAATATATCAAAGTTTATGTTCCTCTTGATTCTCAACATATTTGGGATGGTGTTAATATAATTTTTGACTTTTTATCACAAAATAATATTATTCACCAATCTAAAGTTGGTAAACGTTTTCGTTTTGATAATGTTGTAATTAGGCTTACAAATAAAAAAGATGCAGAGAAATTAATTAAATTTATAAAAACTAATCAATATATTCAAGATGGTTTAGTTGAACCTAATCCATTTGCTTATAATAAAGATAATATCGCTTTAGCGTGTGATGGTAATATTTCTTATAATGAAACAGTTTCTAGTTGTATTGGAATATATATAAGTGAGAAAAGAAAAAATAATCAATTAGATGAAGTAGGTGTAAAAGATTTTTATGTCTTCTTATCAAATTATTATTATAATGTATTTATGAATAAAGATTATAATAAGTTTAAAGAAGATTTTAATTTAGAAGATTTTAATGGTTTAAATGATAATGTTTTTGCTAATTATAAACAGGTTTTAGCACTTATAATCAAATCTGCTGATCCTAATTTTAATTTTGATAATTATATTGATCATTTTAAGATGTGTGCTAAAGGGAAAGTAGATGAAAATTATCTACAAAGTCTTGATTTTATTCCTCCTACAATTAAAGATAATGGAATCACTCCAATTGAAGAATTATTATTTGAAGTTTTAGATACTATGACTAGAAAATATGGTCGAGATTATGCTATTAAAAATATAAGTTCTTATTTAAAAACAGGCATGTCTAATTATATTACTAGAGATAATAATTTAAGAGAACGTGTAATAACTTCTAATTTCTTTGAATATATTAATAATAATTTATCTAAAAATAATCTTTCTTTAGAACAATATATAAATTTATTAGAGAATAAAGGTAAAAGAACAAGTGATAAAGAACAAATATTAATATCTTCTTTGATGAGTACTTATAATAAATATGAAAAATTTATTCATGCTGGAAAGCAATATGTACTTAGTGCTTTGATATCTTTAACTACTAAGAATTCTTATTTAGGTTTTACTAGAGAAAATGGTGCTAGAGATTTAATGGTAAATAATGTAACACAAAATGATGTTATAAATATATTTAAACAGAAGTATGGCTATGCTGATTTAGATGCAACTATGTTAACTTATGTATGTAATATGTATACAGAAAATTTAATAAATATGCAAAAGAAGATGTCTTAAGAAAAATGAAGTTTATAAAGTCTATAAAGCTTCATTTTTTTAATTGTTTATATATTTTTTAAAGGAAATATCAAATAAGTATTGTATATTAAATGTAGAGGTGCATAATATGAACGAAATAGGAGAAAACATAAATATTAGATATTTGATATATGACCATAATTTAATTACAATTTTTTTACAATTTTATTTGCATTTCCAAAAAATCTATGATAAAATGGAAAAGTCACTTTTTTTGAAAGAGGGGTTAAATTATGAAAAAAACAAAAATAATATGTAGCATTGGACCAGCTAGTTATGACGTTGATGTTATGGAAAAAATGGTTCAAAATGGTATGAATGTCGCACGTATTAACTTTTCACATGCTACTGATGAAGAGAAAGAATTAGTCGTTTCTACTGTAAAAGAAGTACGTAAAAGAACTGGTATTCAAGTAGGAATTCTTTATGATACAAAAGGACCAGAATTTAGAAACGGTATGTTAGAAGGTAATTCTATTTACTTAGAAGAAGGAAAGACTATTCGTGTTGTTAAAGAAGATGTTATAGGTAATACAGAAAGATTTTCTGTTAATCATGCTTCCGCTATTGATTCTATATCAGTAGGAGATATAATACTTCTAGAAAATGGTCTTATGAAAATAGAAGTTGCATCTAAGGAAAAGGATGGAGTAACTTGTAATATAATTAATGGTGGTATTTTAGGTAATAAGAAAAGTCTTAGTGTACCAGGTGTTAAATTAGATATTCCATTTATTAGTGAATATGATTACAATGATATTGTATATGCTTGTACTCATGAAGGAGATTTTTTAGCACTTTCTTTTGTATCGACTAAAGAAGATGTTTTAGAAGCACGAAAGATCTTAAAAGAATATAATCGTGAAGATATGAAAATTATATCTAAGATTGAAAGTACTACCGGTATTGATAATATTAAAGATATAGTTGAGGTTTCTGATGGCATCATGGTAGCACGTGGTGATCTAGGTGTTGAAGCTCCAATGGAAGAATTACCATTTTTACAAAGACTTATTATTAAAGAATGTCGTAAACAAGGTAAGTTTGTAATAGTCGCTACAGAAATGTTAGAGTCTATGAAGAACAATGCTCGTCCCACTAGAGCGGAAGTTAGTGATATAGCCAATGCCGTATTAAATGGTACTGATGCAGTAATGTTGTCAGGTGAAACTACAACTGGTAAATATCCAAGTGAAGCAGTAAAATATATGGCTGATATTTGTGAACATTCTGAAAAACACTTAAATTATAATGTTAATATAGATTTTGTTAATAAAACCATTGGTGGAGCCATTGCAACTAGTGTAGTTGAAACTGCAAATTTATTGGATGCTAAAGTAATAGTTGCGGCTACGATGAGTGGATCTTCGGCTAGAAGAGTAAGTAACTTAAGACCAAAAAGCTTAGTGCTTGCTACTTGCCCAAGTGAAACAGTAGCACGTTCTTTAATGCTTAATTGGGCAGTTTATCCGATTGTTACTAGTGTTTATAATTCAACTGATGAAATAATTAAAGATGCTAAAGAAAAAGCTAATTCTTTTGTAAAATTAGAGTCAGAAGATATTATTTTAGTAACTGGAGGATTTCCAAATAATACAGAAGTCAAAACAACTAATTTTATGAAAATAGAAAAAATTTAAGAGTGATTAATTATCACTTTTTTTGTAAAATCTGTAAAAAAAAGTAGAATGTAGTCGCTTTTTATGATATTATGAATATCGAGGTGTTAAAAAATGATAAAAGAGTGGAGTGGCTTTAAAAATGGTAGATGGTGTGATGAAATAGATGTAAAAGGATTTATTAATCTGAATTATTTGCCTTATACAGGTAATGAATCTTTTTTAGCAGGTATCACAGACAAAACTGATAAAGTTTGGAATAAATGTTTAGATTTATTAAAAGAAGAATTACAAAAGGGAGTATTAGATATAGATACTGTTCATATGTCTGGTATTAATGCTTTTGAACCTGGATATATAGATAAAGATAATGAAACAATTGTTGGACTTCAAACTGATGCTCCTCTTAAGAGAATGGTAAATCCTTATGGTGGTATCAGAATGGTTTATACAGAATTAGAAGCATATGGTAGAGAGTTAGATCCAACTGTTGATAAATATTTTAACGAGTTTAGAAAGACTCATAATCAAGGAGTATTTGATGCTTATACTGATGATATACGTGTGGCTCGTCATGTTGGTTTATTAACTGGTTTACCAGATGCTTATGGTAGAGGTCGTATTATCGGTGATTATCGTCGTGTTGCTTTATATGGCATCGACTTTTTAATGGAACAAAAAAAATACGAGTGGGATGTTTTAAGAAAAGGACGAATGACTGAAGATTTAATTCGTATTCGTGAAGAAATATCTATGCAATATCGTGCTTTAGATGCGATGAAAAAGATGGCTTTAAAATACGGCTTTGATATTTCTAAACCTGCTAGTAATGCTAAAGAAGCTATTCAATGGACTTATTTTGCGTATTTAGCTGCTGTTAAAGAAAATAATGGCGCGGCTATGAGTCTAGGAAGAGTTGATGATTTCTTTGATATTTATATAAATAGAGATATTAAAAATGGAGTATTATCAGAGGCAGAAGCTCAAGAATTGATTGATCAATTTGTAATTAAACTTCGTTTAGTAAGACATTTGAGAACTCCAGAATATGATGAATTATTCTCAGGTGATCCAACTTGGGTAACTTGTTCTATTGGTGGAATGGGAGAAGATGGTCGTACTAAAGTTACTAAGACTTCTTACCGTATTTTACATACATTAGAAAATTTAGATACTGCTCCAGAGCCTAATATGACAGTTTTATGGAATAATGATTTACCTAAGAGTTTTAAAGAATATTGTTCAAAGCTTAGTATAAAAACTGATGCTATTCAATATGAAAGTGATAATTTAATGTTACCAATCTATGGCGATGATTACGCTATTGCATGTTGTGTATCAGCGATGCGTCTGGGTAAAGATATGCAATTTTTTGGAGCTCGTTGTAATTTAGCTAAGTCTTTGTTATATTCAATTAATGGTGGTATTGATGAAGTTAAAGGTGATTTGGTTGTTAAAGGCTTCGATAAAATGACTGATGAAGTACTTGATTATGATAAAGTAAAAGCTTCTTATTTTAAAA
>CANTWP010000043.1 GCA_947853245.1 uncultured Bacilli bacterium
ATAATCCTAAAAAAATAAAATTAGATATTATTTTTAAAACTGGAACAACATTAAAAGCATCCAGTAATAATTTAAGCAAAAAGTATCATTTAGAGGAGTACCTCACAACAAATAACAGCAGTTAGTGCCGCTATTAATGGCGGAATACTTTATAAACCATATATAGTAAAGAGTTTAAATGAACCAGAAACCAATAGTGTTATATTAGAAAATCAACCTACGATCGTTCGTAAGGTAATAAGTGATGATACTAGTAGTAAAGTGCGTCATACATTAGAAAGTGTAGTTAGTAATGGAACAGGAAGGCCAGCTTATATAGATGGATATAGAGTAGGTGGCAAAACAGGTACTGCTCAAAAAGTAAAAGATGGTAGATATATGGTTGGTAATTATATAGTATCATTTATTGGATTCTTACCTGCTGATAATCCTCAAGTAGTAGCATATATTGCAATTGATAATGCTAAAGGAGTAACTCAATATGGTGGTACAATCGCAGCACCGATTGCTAAACAAATATTAATGGATTCAGCTAGTGCTTTAGGAATCGAAAAGAGTGCTGGTGGTATGGAAAAAGAATATAATTATAATGATAAAAAATATATTGAAATTCCTAATGTAATAGGAATGACTACAAAAGAAGCTACTAAGAGTTTAAAAAGTTTTAAAGTAGAATATAGTGGTAGTGGAAGTACAGTTTCTTATCAATCTCCTAGCGCGGGAGACAGAATTTTAGAAGGAGAAACTGTTAAACTTTTATTAACGGAATAGGAGTGAATTATGATAACATTAACAAAAACTGTTTTAGCACTCATGATTGGATTTATTTTATCGACTATATTAGGAATTGTTTTGATACCGATATTAAAGTCTTTAAAAGCAGGTCAGAGTCTTAGTAAGTATTTAGAAGAAAGACATCAATCAAAAAGTGGTACTCCTACCATGGGAGGCTTAATCTTTATTATTCCTACAATTATAACTATGATTATTTTAAGATTGATGGATAAAATTACTATTAGTTATAATTTCTTAATAGTGTTATTTACATTTATAGGATATTTCTTAATAGGTTTTATAGATGATTATTTAATTATTAAGAAACATAATAATGCAGGTCTCAGTGAAAGTGCTAAATTATTATTACAAACAGTGATTGCTATAATATTTTTCTACTTATTTATGAAATCTGGTAATGAACCACTTCTTTGGATACATACTTTAAATATTAAGATCGATATTGGTTGGCTTTATGGTATATTTATTCTGTTGGTTTTAATTGCAAGTAGTAATGCAGTAAATATAACAGATGGTCTAGATGGTTTAGCCGGTGGTCTTTCTATAATTGCTTATATTGCTTTTGGTCTTATCACTTGGAATACAGGTTGGTTAGAGGGATATGAAGAAATTGCTTTATTTGAATTTACATTAGTTGGAGCATTACTAGGATTTTTAGTCTTTAATGCAAATCCTGCTAAAGTATTTATGGGTGATACCGGTTCTCTTTGTTTAGGGGCTACTTTAGGTAGTATTGCTATTCTGACACGTCATGAATTACTTTTAATACTAATTGGTATAGTATTTGTCTGTGAAACATTAAGTTGTGTTATACAGAGACTTTATTATAAATTAACTAAAAAAAGAGTTTTTCCTATGACCCCAATTCATCATACTTTTGAAAAATTAGGTTGGAAAGAAACTGATATTGTGAAACTCTTTTGGATAGTAGGACTTATTGCGGCAATGATATCGATTGCGTTTGGTGTATTGCTTTAAATAAAATAACTGTTACTTACTGGTAACAGTTTTGTTTTTTAGACTAATATTTTATTGTTTTGGTAAATTTTGGTAAAAAGATAAACAAAGATGTTGACTTTAAAAAGATTTAGGAGTATTATCAAATTAATATTTTTTTAGGGAGAGCGGGTTTATGGTAATGAAATTTAACTTAAATAAATCTTTTGTTAAATCTATTTCAAACGAGATTTGCCTAAATTTCTGCTCTTTAGTATGCATAAATAATTCAGGAATAAAGCGTGTAAAATGATTATGTCATTCTGCGCGCTTTTTTTGATATTAGGAGGTGTTGTATGAATATAACTTTAGATAATTTAATAAATGTAGTAAAATCTTATAATCCTGATGAAGTAGATATTGTAAGAAGAGCTTATGAATATGCTTCTAATTTACATGAAGGACAATATCGTCAAAGTGGTGAACCTTATATAATGCATCCTTTAAATGTGGCACTTATTTTAGCAGAAATGCATGCAGATAGAGATACAATTTGTGCCGGACTTTTACATGATACGTTAGAGGATACTAATATTACTAAAGAAGATATTGCACATCATTTTAATCAGAATATTGCTGTGCTGGTAGATGGAGTTACTAAGTTATCAAAAATGAATTTTTCTTCTAAGCAAGATCAAAATTTAGCTAATACAAGAAAGATTATTACTAGTATTACAGATGATGTTAGAATAATTATTATAAAGCTAGCAGATCGTTTACATAACATGCGTACTTTAAGCTTTAAGTCAGAATTTAAACAGAAAGAAAATTCTCTAGAAACAATAGAAATATTTGTACCTCTTGCTTATTATATTGGAGCGTATAGAATAAAAAGTGAATTAGAGGATTTATCTTTAAGATATTTAAAACCTGATATGTATAAAAGTATTGAAGAAAAGAAAGAAGCCTTAGAAGAAGATAGTAATGTTTGTTTACAAGAAATGTTATTTACAATAAAGAATATATTAGATAATAAAAATATTCCTAATGAAATAAAGGTTCGTACTAAGAATATATATGGTATTTATAAAAGGCTTGAAGCTGGCCATAGATTATCAGATATACATGATTTATTATCATTAAAGATTATGGTTGATGAGATAGATAATTGTTATCGTACATTAGGATTTATTCATGCAGAGTATCATCCTATAAATGATAAGTTTAAGGATTATATATGTAATCCTAAGACTAATATGTATAGAAGTTTACATACGACTGTATTTGGTCCTGATGATCGTCTTGTTCAAACACAGATTAGAACATTTGATATGGATAAGATTGCTTCATTTGGTTTAACTGCTTATTGGGATATTAATAGAGGGCAAGCTCGTGATGTAATGCAAGATGATTTAAAGGAAAAGTTTCAGTTCTTTAGATCTCTTACTGAGATAAATGCTATGTTTGGTGATAATAGTGAGTTTGTAGCTCAAGTAAAGAATGAGTTATTTGCAGATAAGGTATATGTTTTTACTACTAGGGGAGATATAGTAGAATTACCTAAGGGTTCAACACCTATTGATTTTGCATATCAGCTCCATATTGATATAGGTAATACGATGGTAGGGGCAATAGTAAATGATGAATACGTTCCAGTAGATTATACTTTAAAGAATAAAGATAGGGTAAGAATTATTACTGATGATTTATCATTCGGTCATAGAGAGGACTGGATCGATAAAGCGCATACGAGTTATGCGAAGAAGAAGATTAGGGAGTTTAATGGAACATAATATATTTTAATAT
>CANTWP010000044.1 GCA_947853245.1 uncultured Bacilli bacterium
TGCATCTAAACATCCTAGTTATCAATGGTTAACAATGGATGAAGCAATTAAACATTGTAGTCAAGGTATCAGTATTTGGGATTTTGCTAGTAATGATGCTGAGGAGGAACCTGATATAGTTCTTGCTTGTTGTGGTGATGCACCAACACTTGAAGCTTTAGCGGCTGTATCTATTTTAAGAGAACATTTACCAAATTTAAAAATTAGATTTATTAATGTTGTAGATTTGATGAAATTAGAATCTAGAGATGAACATCCACATGCTTTAAGTGATCTAGAATATGATCAATTATTTACAAAAAATACACCAATTTTATTTGCATATCATGGATATCCAACTTTAATACATGAACTTACTTATTATCGTCATAATCGTAATTTACATGTAGTAGGGTATAAAGAAGAAGGAACTATCACAACAGCATTTGATATGAAAGTTTTAAATGAAATAGATAGATTCCACTTAGTTCAAAAAGTAGTTGAATTAGTACCATCTACAGGAAGTAAGGGAACATATTTAAGTCAACTTATGAAAGATAAGTTAGTAGAACATACTAATTATATTCGTGATTTTGGTGTTGATATGCCTGAAGTCAGTGAATGGAAATGGAAATAAATTAATAAAAAAACTGATACTAGAAATTTCTAATATCAGTTTTTAAATATATGCAATAATCGCTGCAACAGCGGATGCCACCATTGCTATTAACATAATCCAAACAATTATTTTTTGTGTTTTTTTGTTCATTTTTACACCTCTGATATTATTATAATATATTTTTTTGATTTTTGGAATATAATTGGCCATTTTTCATATTTTTAATTAGGTGATAATATGGACAAGTTAAAAATAATAATTAAAAACAATAAAAAAAGTATCATTTTCTTATTTATTTTAACAGCAATTGCTCTAATTACTGGTTCTATTTTCTCTTTAATGTTAAATAATAATGATAAACAGTTAGTAAGTGAATCAATAACTAATTTTTTAAATAATATTAATAATGTCAATTATATAGAAACCTTAAAATCAGCAACCCTAGAACAATCTCTTTTGATATTCTTTATTTGGTTACTAGGTTTTTCTATTATTGGTATCCCAATAATTTTATTTTCATTCTTTGTAAAAGTATTTACTTTAGGATTTTCTATTTGTAGTATAATTACTATATATAAAGCCAAAGGCATTTTAATAGCGCTTTTTTATATCTTTCCCCATCATATATTAAATATTATTAATTATGCTTTTTTAACAATAATCTCCTTAAAAGTATCCTTTAGCTTACTTTATGCAATATTTAAAAGAAGAAAAATGGACTTTAAACCTATTATGAATAAATACTTAATTTCTTTATTGATAAGTATAATACTTTCTATGTTAGCGATAGTACTAGAAGTATATTTAATGCCAAATTTAATGGGGTTAATCCGTTAAAACTTAATTTACTTATCTATTAATTAATGTTATAATACTTATGGTGATTTGAAGTGAAAAAAGTAGTAATTGGTATAAGTGGGGGAGTAGATAGTAGTGTGGCGGCTGTATTACTTAAAGAACAGGGTTATGAAGTAATCGGTGTTACATTTGTATTTACTGATGATTTTGATGTCAAAGACGCTATAGAAGTGTGTAAGAAATTATCAATAGAACATCATATAATAGATTATAAAAAAGAATTTAAGGAAATAATTATAGATAGGTTTATTAGCGATTATAAAGCTGGATTAACACCAAATCCTTGTGTACTATGTAATAAGAAAGTAAAATTAAAATTATTATATGATAAAATGTTAGAATATAATGCTGATGCAATAGCGACAGGACATTATGCTAAAATAAAAAATAATAAATTATATTTAAGTAAGGATTTAAATAAAGATCAAACTTATTTCTTGTGTGAAGTTTCCAATGAAATATTAAGTAAATTATTATTGCCTCTTGATGGTTTAGAAAAATCTTATGTAAGAGATTTAGCTAAAAAATATGATTTAATTACTGCTTCAAAAAAAGATTCAACAGATGTGTGTTTTATAAATAATAAATTTAAAAACTTTTTTACTAAAGAAAATACATTAAAAGGCGATATCATTAATATAGAAAATAATCAAAAAATAGGTACTCATAATGGTTTAGCGCTTTATACAATAGGTCAACGAAAAGGATTAAATCTAGGTGGTAATGGAAGTCGCACCTTTACCGTTGGTAAAGATTTAAAAAATAATATTTTATATGTTGCAACTGGTGCTGAAAATGATTATTTATTTAGTGATGCAGCTTTAATTGATACAATTAATTGGATTAGCGATAATAAACCTTTAGAATGTACTGCTAAATTTAGATATCGTCAACCTAACAATAAAGTATATATGAAATATTTAAATGATGGAAATATACTTGTTTCTTATCCACAAAAAGTTAAATCAGTAACACCTGGTCAAGCATGTGTATTTTATTTAGGAGAAGAATGCCTTGGTGGGGGTATTATTAGAGAAGTTTACCGCAATAACGAGAAAATTCCATTTTTATAATAAGCTTTAATAAGCTTTTTTCTTTTTACTTTTTGTTTACACTTGACAATTGACATAAAAGTGTTAAAATGATAATAGGAGGTTTTAAGATATGGATAGATTAAATGAAGTTTTGCATGAGTTAGGTATTTCTAAAGTTAAGTTAGCTAAATTTTTAGGTGTATCAAGACAAATGATTTATAATTATTTAGAATTAGATGATATTAATAAATGGCCTAAAGATAAGAAAGTATTATTATTAAATCTATTAGGTATTAAATCTTCTGAAGAAATAAATAGTATTAAAATAGATACAGATTATATTATGAGTGTTGAGGCACGTTTAAATAGTATATTTAACAATAATTTAAATATAGAAGAAGTTAGTGAAAATGATAAGAATTTTTATGATGGTCTAGGTAAAAAGCAACAAGAGCTATTAGCAAACATAAATGAAATATTAAAAGAAAAATTAGATGATGATAAAGATAAAGAATCTTATTATATAATTAAATATTTATATCACTTTCTACAATCAATTGATAGTGGTAATGAATTAAAGTATATGTTAGGGTATGTTGCTAAAGCAGCAGGCTTTGTAAAACCTACTGAATTTGTTTTTAACGAAAATGAACAATTTATTTTTGAAAGTATAATGTTTTCTGCTATGACATTATATAATGGTGGTGGAGCTTCTAAAAGTAGACTTGCTGAGTCTCATAGACGTTTTGTAGCGCAAATAGAGCACAAAATGGAAGAGAAAATTAGTAGAACACTTGAACTAAATACATTAAAAGTTCAAGCATTAAGAGAATTAGGATACTCTGCTATAAACGAAAATAATGCAGCTGAAGTATTAGAAAAAATTGCGGAGATTCAATCTAGAAATGTAGTAAGTTAAAGTAGGGGAGTGTCCCCTATTTTTAAATTTAAAAATTATAGAGAATAATAGGGAATATAGAGACGTATTTTAAGCGTTTTTTATTTAAATAGATGATTAGTTGTTAATCTAGATTGCTTAAAATAAGTGATAAATTTGTATACTTTTTAATAATAAATTAAATTATAATTAAAATATAAACTAAACATTAAAAATTGATTAAAACTAATTCAAATAATTTTTTTAATAGATAATAATAAATTATATAAATATTTAATTATATATTAATATACTAACTAATAAATAGAAATAGATATTAAGATAATTATATTATTAGTATATAAATTTTAAATAAAAATATTATATTTTGTAACTTCGTATAATGAATATTATGTTAACTTCTTAAAATAATTTTTAAATATATAATAATAAATTACAATTAATATCATAATTATAATTATTTGGTAAATAATATTACTGGGTGATGAAAGAATGAAAAAGAATAGTAATGCTAACAAGAACGCTAATACTAATAGTAAAATGAATAAAAGTTCAAATATGAACAAAAATGCTAATACTAATAGTAGAAATAATTCTTGCAAATCAAATGCTACAGAATCAAATTATGATTCAAATAGATCATTTGATATGGAATAATTACCCACGAAAAAGAAGCACTAGATGCTTCTTTTGTTTTTAAATTTAATTAAAGCTTCAGCTATTTGATCTGGACAAGATGTATTTTTAAAATTACATTTAATACCATGCAATACTTCGATTACTTCATCAATACTTCGATTAGTTATTAATTTAGTAATTCCTTGTAAATTCCCAGAACATCCACCTACTACATTAAATTCTATAATATTATTATTTTCAATTTTAAAGGTCATTTTTTTGGAACAAACACCCATTGGTATATATTCATATGTTTCTATCATAAGTCACTTCCCTACTTCTTCATTATACCATAATTAAAATACAAAATGATTAATAATCATAAATATTACACCAATCATAAACCAAATAACAGAAATTTTCTTATGATTATAAGATAAAGATTCAGGAATCAATTCATAAAATGATATATGTAACATTATACCTGCTATTATAGATAGTAACATTCCCATAAACATATTATTCATAATATCTTTTAAAAATAAGAAAGCAATTAAAGCACCAAATGGTTCTGATAATGCTGATATAAAAGTATAACCTATTGCCCTACTCTTACTCTTAGTACTAGAATATATTGGCATAGATATACTAATTCCTTCAGGAATATTATGGAGTGCTATAGCAATACTAAGTGATATCCCTATTTTTAAATTAGTGGAACCAGTCATAAATGTAGCGATTCCTTCAGGAATATTATGAAGAATAATTGCTAACATACTAATTATCCCTACTCTATATAATTTACTATTATGTACTTTATTATCAGGTAAATATTTATCAATAGTCATGGAAAGAATTATCCCTATAATAATAAATATAAACATAATAATATACTTTGGAAATGCAACAAAATAATCATTTAAATAATTTACTGATTCTGGAATTAAATCAGTAATAGAAACAGTACTCATAACTCCCGCTGCAAAAGCTAAGGAACCAATAAGTATTTTATTAGACTTGTTTTTTATAAATATAACTATGCAACCAAGCATTGTTGAAAGACCAGCTAAAGAGCATAATAAAAAAGCATAAGTAATGTTATTCATTATATCACCATTTAAACTTATGCTTTAAAATTTTATTTATTATGTTTAATAGGTTTGTCATCATGTAAATTTATATCTTTAATATGTTTAGGTTTTCTCTTTTCGACTGGTAAGGGTTCTTCAAAGTATTTACCATTCCATCTTTTTAAACAATTAGGTCCATACCATTCATGCATAACTTTTTCTATATTATTATAAGAATAAAATTTTCGACCTTCAAAATCGTACTTTTTAAAAGGTAAAATGTCTTCTTTTAAGAAAATAGGTTCTTTACCAATTTTTTCCCAAGGAACAGAGATAGGTTGACTCATAAGTTTACTATTTTCATATCTTCTAGAATATTTATTGGCATGCCATACATTAAATTTCTTAAGTAATACAGGGTTTAAATGTAAGTTATCTAATAATACAATAAAAGGCATAATAACACGTGTAACTGTTCTACCTAATTGATCTATTACTTTATTTTCACAAATATTATCATATATAACAACATCTACAAATATCCCGTCGCCACTTTTACAACGATTTTTAAGTAATGTATTAACTTCCTCAATATAAGTACCTTTTTTTCTAATTTTCATACTAGGATTAATAATTGTATTATATTTTTTATCAGTTTCGAAACATTGAAAATAGAATTCATCACTTAAATCTTTTTTTAAAGCTTCTATAAATTTTAGCCAATCTTTACGTAAAATAGCCATATCTATGTCATCATCCCAAGGGATAAATCCACCATAATTGCACATACCTAAGGCACTACCAGCAATTAAACAATATTTAATATCATTCTTTTCACAAACACGATGAATTTCATCCATAATAGTTAGAATTTCTTTATGAATATCGTTTACACTAATGCTGCCACTTTTAGTCTCTACAAAATATTCTTTATCTTTCTTTATATACTTTTCTTTCATACCTATTTTTTCCTCTTTAACTTCCTAATTTCTTCTTTCTCTGCCTTACTTATTCTATTTGATTCTATTATTTTTTGTATTGCTTTATTAAAGGTAAAATCATCTAAATTATTTTCTTTAAGTAATATCATTGTTTTATTCTTATATTTTATATAACAAATAGAAATAACCCAAGCATTAGCCATTATAACGTAATATTCGTTAGATTTAATACTATTACAGATAGTAATGACTTTATCAATATAATCATCATTAATATAGAAATCTAGTAATAAAACTAATCCAAAACGAATTTTCCAAGGCTTTTTACTATCCAATAGTTTTAATATATATTTAAAACCATCATCTAAATTCTTTTTAAATATTTTCATATTAGCGCATACTAAGTCATTAGTAGACCAATTATTTACAAATGGTATAAAATTGTCTAAAAAATTTAAAATGTCTGTGAACGGTATTTTTAAATAACCAATCATAAGTCCATATATTACATCTTCTTCATAATACAGGTGTTTAATTTGATTAATAAAAGTTTCATAATTGCCTTTACTTATTTCTTTTGCAATCTCTTTTAATATAGGTGTCCTAATACCTATTACTTCTATATTATCATTTTTTAATAATCTAGAATGAAACAATTGATAATTTTCATCTTTCAGAGACATTAAATAGTTGATAAAAATATCATAATCTTCTGATACCCAAGTATCTTTAATTAAATTCATTTTATTTTATCAATCAAATCTAAAAATTCTTTCTGAATACTAGATAATCTTTCTTCTGTAGTAGCTTCAAATCTAACTGTCAAATTAGGACCAGTATTTGAGGCTCTAACCAATCCCCAAGAATCCGGGAATTCTACTCTTACACCATCAATATCTATATAATTATAATTTTTTTCTTTACAATAATCTTTTACTTTGTCTACAATAGCAAATTTATTTTCATCAGTTACTGGTATTCTTAATTCTTCAGTAGAAAAGTACTTAGTAACTCCTTCTAAAAATTCACTTAAATTTTTAGTAGTATGAGAAAGCATTTCAATAACACGTAAGCTATTATAAATACCATCATCACAACCAGTAAAACGGTCTCTGAAGAATATGTGACCAGAATATTCACCACCAAAGTCAAAGTTTCCTTCTTGCATCATCATATTAGTATAAGAAGCTCCAGTACGATACATTACTGGTTCAATATTTAATTTAGAAACTTCATCGATCAATGATTTAGAACATTTTACATCAAATAAAGCTTTTCTATTTCTTAAATTATGATTTAAATAACGATACATAATAATCATCAGTTCATCTGCTTTAATTATGTCACCGTTTTCGAGAACAAGGCCTAAACGATCAGCATCACCATCGATACCAATACCGATGTCATAACCTAATTTCTTTACTCTTTTACTTAAATCTAATTGATTTTTTGTTTCACTAGGATCGGGATGATGGTTAGGAAAATTTCCATCACTATCGCAGTAAATAGCATCATACTCAATACCTAATGCCTCAAAAATATCTTTAATAATAATAGAACCTGTGCCATTGCCACAATCAATTACAGCACGTACTTTTCTTGAACCTAAAGTTATATTTTTACAAACCTCGTTGATGTATTCCTGTTTAATGTTTTCCTTTATCTCCGTACCATTTCCATCATCAAATAAGAGTCTATTAGTAAAATCTCTAAAATCACTAATCATTTTGCCATAAGCATTACCTATTTTAGAAAATGATATTTTAAATCCATTATAAGCTTTTGGATTATGACTAGCAGTTACCATAATTCCTGTAGTACAATTAAACTTTTTCTTTCCAAAATAATACATAGGAGTGGTAACTAACCCTAAATTAATAACGTCTACTCCACTATCTAGTATTCCTTGTAATAAAAAAGTACTAAGTTCTGGTGATGAAAGACGATTATCGTGGCCAATAATAGTTTTATTCTCACCTTGTTTCTTGATATAAGTACCGAAGCTTTTACCAATGGTATATGCTGAAGAGGCATCTAATTCATCAGGATAGATACCTCGTAAATCATATTCACGAAAAATATTTTCTTTTACTTTTTCTACTTTTTTCACTTAACATTCCTCTTTTCTTCTTCTAACATTGTACTAATGTCAACAGGGGTACTCCAAACATCACCTTTTAATAGTTGCAATAGTATTTTTTTATACTCTAAAGATAATTTAGAATTAAATAATTTACCAACTAATGGCGAATTATCATTACTTAAACTATTAATAAAACAAGCTAGCAATAAATAATTATCCATGTTTTCTCTACTATTAACTTCAAATTTTTTATTATAATTAGGTAATAATTTAGCTTCATGAGAACGGTATTCAGAGTGATCTATTGGAAATTCATCAATTCCCATGCTATCGACATCACAAAATTTAGTATTATATTTATAATCTACTAAAATATTAGCTGGTTTTAAGTCCCCTACTACGACATTCTTTTTATGTAAATAATCTAAATCTTTAAATAATTTAGAATAAACTATCAATAGTTTTTGATAATCTCTAATACTATCTATATGCATAGCATTACTGATTTTTGGCATTAAATAGCCACTAAATTCCCCTTCGACACTAACGAATGCTGTTGGGGAAACAATAACATGAGATAACTTTCTACTAGCAAGTCTTTCTAATTTATATTTTTTTCTTTCAAAATCAATAAGATCACATAGATACTTTTCAAATTGTTTTAAAACTAATTCATTATTATATAAAAGTATTTTTCCTTCATAGCCACCTTTATTAAAAACTAATAAGCTATCTATTTCTTTTTTTGTAAATCCAATTATTTCCATTTTAACCTCCTGAATGTGGATGAGCACTATTATAGTTATCCTCAATATGTTGATTAGATATATGAGTATATATTTGGGTTGTAGAAATATTAGAGTGACCTAACATCTCTTGA
This sequence comes from uncultured Bacilli bacterium, assembly GCA_947853245.1. Lineage (GTDB taxonomy): Bacteria > Bacillota_I > Bacilli_A > RF39 > UBA660 > SIG204. The sequence goes on from CANTWP010000044.1 coordinate 8,981, forward strand.
ATGCTTCTTAAATCAGCACCGTGTTCTAGTAAATGCGTAGCAAATGAATGCCTTAACGTATGAGGTGACATCTTTCTTTTTATTTCTTTTTTTTTAGCAAGCCCTTTAACAATTTTAAAGAATCCTTGTCTTGTAAGAGGATTACCATGATTATTAATAAATATATAATCATGATTTTTATCTTTCATCATGGTGTTACGATATTCAAAAACGTACTTTTTTAAATAATGACAAGCATAATCTCCCAGGGGAATGATTCTTTCTTTAGAACCTTTACCAATAGTTCTAACTAAACATGACATGATATCAATATCATTTAATTTTAAATTAACTAATTCACTAACACGAAGTCCAGTTGCGTACATTAACTCCAGCATGGCTTTATTACGATAACTAAATCCATCTATTAAGTCTATATCTAATAACTTATCAACTTCTTCTATCGTAAGTACTTTGGGTAAAGCTTTTTTTAATTTTGGAAGTTCTAAAACTACCGCCACATCTTTTTCAATATATTTATTTATTAATAAAAATTTATAAAAAGTTCTAATCACTGAAATATTATGAGATATACTTCTACTAGATAAATTTTGTTTTTTTAAATAAGATAAATAGTATTCTAAATCTAAAGATGAAATATCTGTAATGTTTTTATCTTTAAAATAATCCGCAAATTTATCATACTCAGTTAAATAAGAATCAATTGTATTTTTACTATATTTTTTATCAACAAAGAGAAATGATTTAAACTCTTCTTTTAAATTAGAATTATTCATATCATCACCAATGTTATTATATCAAATACAGTTTGTTTTTTCTACTATTTTTGATAAAATAGTAAGTGGTGATTGTTATGAGTGAACCTCTTGCTATTAAACTTAGACCTAAATGTATTAAAGAAATTGTTGGACAACAACATTTAGTTGGAAAAGATAAGATTATCTATAATATGTTAAAAAACAATAAATTATTTTCTATGATTCTATATGGTAAACCAGGTATTGGTAAAACTACTATTGCGAGTGCTATAGTAAATGAATTAAATCTTAGATATCGTATGTTAAATGCGGTTATTAATAATAAAAACGATTTTGATATAGTAATTGAAGAAGCTAAGATGTATGGTGGTATGATTGTTATCATGGATGAAATTCATAGATTAAATAAAGATAAACAAGACTTACTTTTACCTTACTTGGAAAGTGGTTTAATTACTTTAATTGGCATGACAACTTCTAATCCTTATCATAAAATAAATCCCGCAATTAGAAGTAGATGTCAGATATTTGAACTTCATGAATTAACTGAAGATGATATAGAAATTGCTTTAAAAAGAGCGTGCAAATCCGAATTTTTAGATGGTATTAAAATTAAACCTAAAGAAATTAAACATATTTCTCATCTATCTAGTGGTGATTTAAGATTTGCTTATAATTTATTAGAAGTTGCTTATTATTTTAATGCTGAACATAATATTACTGAAGAGGTATTAAAAAGTATTAATAGTAAACCGGTTTTCTTTCATGATAAAAATGAAGATGGACATTATGATGTTATTAGTGCATTTCAAAAATCTATTCGTGGTAGTGATGTTAATGCTGCACTACATTATCTAGCTAGACTTATTGAAGCTGAAGATTTAGACATTATATACCGTAGAATGAGTGTTATTGCATATGAAGATATTGGTCTTGCAAATCCAAGTATGGGTCCGAAAGTAGATGCTTGTATTAATGCTTGTGAAAGATTAGGCTTACCAGAAGCTAGAATACCTTTATCAGCAGTAGTGATAGAACTTTGTTTATCGCCTAAGTCTAATAGTGCTGAAATGGCCATAGATACGGCTTTAAATGATATTAGAAGTGGTAATACAGGTAATGTACCAAGTAACATTAAAACTACTTCTACAGAGTATTTATATCCTCATAATTACCCTAATGGTTGGGTTAAACAACAATATTTACCAGATAATATTAAAGATAAAAAATATTATAACCCTAAAACTACTAGTAAATATGAACAAAGTTTAAAAGATGTATATGATAAAATTAATTATAATCTAAAAAAATAACTAGATAAAAGTGCTTATCTAGTTTTTAATTATTAATTTATCTTTATTCAATTTTCTAAACTTTTCCCTTTACATAGTAATAATAGTATTCCTCAAATGTCAAATCATTTTCATATATTGTTTTAGCGGCCTCTATACCTACATAGCGATAATGCCATGGTTCATAATTATATCCAGTAATATATTCCATATCTTTGCCATATCTTAAAATAAATCCATATTTATAAGAGTTTTCTTGCATCCAAGTAAATTCTTTTGTATTTTTAAAAGTATTTAAAGTAGAAGTTGGTGTAACTACATCTGTTGATAATCCTGTTTGATGTTCAGAAAAACCTGGACGAGCGGAATATTTGTCTGCCGCTTTAACACCGTCATCTTTAACATAATTATTATAAAGTCTCGATTGTAGATCATAACTTCTGTAAGGAGAAGTATTAATTATTTTTAAACCTTCTTTACTAGCAGCTGTGACCATAGTTAAAAAAGCATCTGCTGCTTCACCACGAAGTTCGCCCCAGTAAGAATAATTAGTATTTACCTTTTTTAAATCAAATGGTACATAATCTTCTGGTAAAACATTATATTTATTAACAAGTATTAATATATCATCATCTACATTAGCGGGAACAGCATCTTTAAAATATTCTAAATCATTATTTGTATTTACTATTCTAATAATCTGTTCATAAGAATATTTATCATTTTCCATATAATTTAAATATCGATCAATTTTAGACTCGTCATAATACTTTAATCCCATCAATTCATTTAAATATTTTATTTCATCATCATTATAGGAGTCATATATGCTTGGCTCTGATGGTTCATTATTAACGTTATTTGACGGTGGATCTATAGGTTTAGAATTATTATGTTTATATAATATAAATCCTCCCACTAAACAAAGCAAAGTGATACCAATTATAATAATTTTTTTCATTAAACATTTCCCTCCATAATAAATAATTCAAGACCTAAAGCAGCATCAATATTACCAACTTTAATATTGTAATCTAAATTAGCTAATGTTTCTAAATAAGATAATAATTGTTTACTACTATAATTATAATTCTTTTCTAATGCTAATTTAATACGATACGGATGAATTTCTAAAATCTTTGCTATATCATTACCACTATAACCTTTACTATAAAGTTCTTTAGCTTGATACATAATACGAAATTGATTAGCAAGTATGATTAAAATTTTAATAGGTTCTTCATTTCTTTTAAGCATTTCATAATATATTTCCATAGCAGAGTCAATATTATGTTCAACTATTTTATTAATAAGCTCAAAAATATCAATATCAATATTTTTAGAAGTAAGTGCTAAAACATCCTCTTTAGTTATTTCTAATTCTTTATCTTTATATACTTTTATTTTTTCTATTTCTTGATCTAAAATTCCTAGATCTGTACCTACTCTATCGATAAGTAGATTTAAAGTATTATAATCTATTTTAAAATCCTTTAACCATTCTTTAACTATATTATTAGGATTTGTTGCTTTATTAAAAGATTTTATTGTTGCGACACTATGTAATTTCTTAACTACTTTTTTTCTTTCATCTAATTTTTCATTATCTGTTAAAAATATCATAATACAATCTGAATTTATATGTTCGAAATATTTTAATAAATCTTCTGCCTTATCCTCTTTATCTTTCTTTACTGTAGAGCCAGTAATTAAGTAACAATTATCTACAATTATAACTTTTTTTTCATCAAATAAAGATATGGTTAAAGCATCATCTATAATGTCTTTTAAAGAATCTATTATTAAATCATAATTACTGACATTAAAAGTCGATACTTGATTATCATTTATTATTTTATTTACTTCTTTTTGCATTAAAAATTTTTCAGTACCATAAAGAACATATATCATAGTTACCACCTAAATTATTATAACATGTACAAAAAAAGAATACAATTAATATTGTATTCCCCAAACAACTAAATTTGTTGCTTCTTTACCGCAAACAATACATTTATTGTCAATTGGTTTTTCCTGTTCTAAAATACATCTAGATTTAGTACCACGAATCTCTTTCATTTTAAGTTCACATTCATCGTTACCGCACCACATAGCTTTTACAAAGCCTGGATGGTTGTTCATGATTTCTTCTACTTCTTCTAATTTATGACATTCATAAGTCATACTGTTTCGGCGTTCTAAAGCTTTATTGTAAAGATTCTTTTGAATAGAATTCATAAGTTCTTTTACTGCTAAAACTATATCTTTGTCAAGAGAAACTTTGATCTTTTTCTTAGTATCGCGACGTGTTAAAGTAATTTCATTATTTTCTAAATCACGTGGTCCAATTTCAATACGAACTGGAATACCATTAACTTCCGCTTCTGCAAATTTAAAACCTGGTGTTTTTTCTGAATTATCAATATTAACTAATATACTGGCCTCTTTAAGTTTATTATAAATGGTATTAGTTACTTCTTTTACTTCATCATCATTACCAATTGGTATAATACAAGCTTGAATTGGTGCAATGTTTGGTGGTAAAACTAATCCATCGTCATCACCATGTACCATTATTAAAGCTCCAATCATACGAGAAGATACCCCCCAAGAAGTTTGATAAACATTTTCTAATTTATTTTCTTTATTTAAAAATTCAATTCCATAAGCTTTAGAAAATCTTTGACCAAAATAATGACTAGTTCCAGATTGTAAGGATACACCATTATACATAAGGGCTTCAATAGTAAGAGTATAATCTGCTCCAGCGAACTTTTCTCTCTCGGTTTTTCTTCCGGTAATTGGTGGTATTGCTAGGAAATCTTCAAAGAATGTTTTATAAATATTTAACATACCCCTAGTTTCTGCTTCGGCTTCTTCTTTGGTAGCATGGACGGTGTGTCCTTCTTGCCACCAAAATTCACGACTACGAAGAAATGGTCTAGTTTCTTTCTCCCAACGCATTACACTACACCATTGATTATATTTTAATGGCAAATCACGATAAGACTTTACAACACTCGCATAATAATCACTAAATAAAGTTTCGCTAGTTGGACGAATACACATGCGCTCTTCTAATTCTTTTTGACCCCCAATAGTCACCCAAGCAACTTCTGGAGCAAAGCCATTAATTAAATCGCCCTCTTTTTTCATTAAATTTTCTGGTATAAGCATTGGCATTGCCACATTCTTATGTCCAGTTTCTTTAAACATTCTATCTAATTCCAGTTGCATTCGCTCCCAAATAGCGTATCCATTAGGTTCTAATATAATACATCCTTTTACATTAGAATAACTTGCTAAATGAGCAGCGTTTACTACATCAGTATACCAAGCAGCAAAATCAATATCTCTACTTGTAATAGCTTTATTTGCCATATTATCAACTCCTGTTATTAATTATAACAAAAAAATAAACAAAATGAAATAAAAACCTCATTTATTATACAAAAACTAAGTCCTTGTTATAGGAATTCATACTCTTTTATAAATATTCTTTCATCACTACAATATTCCATTATAAACGAATTACCTTTTTTACATATAATTATTCCTATAGTTTTATCTTGATTTATAGTTCTAATATTTTTAATCAATATAGGATTCTTAATAAAATCTTCTACTTTTGATTTTTTTTATTACTTACCAGCTTCTACCAGTAATTTCCCTACTTCATAATAAGCATTAAGATCATTTTCATTTTTACTATAATCTTTGGCTTTCTTATATATTTCATTATTTATTAATTGATTCTTTATTTTATTATAATAATTTTCATTATTACCCACATTATCATCCTCCTATTTTCAATATACAACATATATTTTTAATTTCCTTTAAAACTTGGACAAAATAAAAAAGTATTAACAAAATCTTGTTAATACCAAGCTTATTTTTAAACAATATTATCAAAACCACTACGTTTAAATAATTTCTCTAAATCATAATTAGAATAGAAAATAGTAGTAGGTCTTCCATGAGGACAGTTAAATGGATTATCGCATTTTCTTAAATCATTAATTAAACTTTCCATTTCTTCCATAGTTATATTTTCATTCGCTTTAATAGCAAGCTTACAACTCATCATAGTAGCGATCTTTTCATTAAATTTTTCTATCGAAAAATGTTTTTCCTCTTGAATAATAATTTCTATTATCTTTCTAGTGGCTTCCTCTTCATATCCTTTTGGTAACCAGACAGGGTGAGCTTTAATAATAATAGAATTAACTCCAAACTCCTCAATTTCAAAGTTTAAGTTTTTTAATACTTCAAAGTTCTCTTTTAAAATAATAAATTCTTGATTAGATAGTTCAATATTAAAAGGAAATAATAAAGAAATAGAATCGTTAGTAGGATGCCCTAATTTATATTTATAATATTCATAATTAATTCTTTCTTTAGCGGCATGTTGATCAATTAAATACATACCTTTTTCATTTTGACAAATAATATATGTTCCATGAACAAGTCCAACGGGATATATTTCTGGCAAAGTCTCTTTTTTGAGTTCAGCTTCTTCTTTAATTACTGGTTTTTCATTATCAGTAATTTCAATATTATTATCAAGTGACTTAGTTTTTGTTTCAAAATCAGAATTAGTAATTACTGGTTTATAATAAATGTTTGGTTCTTCTACCCTATTTAAATCAAGTGTTATCTCTTCATACTTAGGTTTAATAATAGTATCTTCATCTTCATTTTTTACACCAATTTCAGGGATTAAATTCTTCTTACCAATTCTTGCACGAACTACTGTACTTACTAAATTTAATAATTCTTCCATATTAGAAAACTTAATATCCATTTTAGTAGGATGAATATTCACATCAATTAAACTTGGATCTACAGTAATATTAATAACCGCAATAGGATATCTATTATCCGGTTTATAAGAATGATATGCATCATTAATAGCTTTATTTAAATCTTGATTACGAACTACACGACCATTTACAAGAGTAACTATATGATTTCTACTAGATCTTTGAATAAATGGCATACTAATAAAACCATTAATCTCGTAATCATCGTTTTCACCACTTATTTCTAACATGTTTCTACTTACTTCTGTTCCGTATATAGCATGAATAGTTTTAAGCAGATTGTCACTACCATCAGTTTTTAAAATAACATTATCATTATTTATTAAAGTAAAACGTATTTCGGGATGAGATAAGGCTATTTTATTAATATAGTCTGTAATACTAGCAAGTTCAGTATATAAACTTTTCATGTGTTTAAGTCTAGCTGGTGTGTTATAAAATAGATCACGTACACACATAATTGTACCTTGTCTAGCATCACCATTAGATACTTCTTCTAAAATACCACCTTTGATATGAACAAATGTTCCTAACTCACCTTGAGAAGTTTTTAAATTAACATCACTAACACTAGCAATTGAAGCAAGGGCTTCACCTCTAAAACCTAAAGTCATAATACGATATAAGTCTTCTTCTTTTTTTAATTTACTAGTAGCATGACGATAGAATGCTAATGTAGCATCTTCTCTGTCCATGCCTTTTCCATTATCAGTAACTTTTATTTCTTTAGTACCAGCCTCTATTAATTCTATCTTAATATCAGTCGAATTAGCATCAATACTATTTTCTACTAACTCTTTTACAACAGAAGCACATTTTTCAACTACTTCACCTGCCGCTATCTTATTAGCAAGCAATTCATCCATTATTTTAATAACTGCCATATAAATCACCTTTTTAATAATTTTATTATATCATATTTTTGATAACTAAAAAAGGAGTTATTATTAATAATAATTGATTTGATTATGTAATTATTATATTAATTTTTCTTAAAAAAAAGATATAGTCGCTAAACTATATCCTTAGATTCTTATTATTAAATTTTTATCTCTTTTTCGATTTTTGTAATTCTTTTTACTTACTTATTAGAAAATTATCTAAATAATCTTTTAATTTTAGAACCACATTCTTAGGTAGAATATTCTCTAATTCCTCATTAGGAGCTTCACTAATCTTAGAAATAGTTTTATATTTCTTTAAAAGTTCATCCCTTCTTTTTTTACCAATTCCCGGAATACTATCTAATATGCTTTCTAAAGCTCCTTTACTCCTCAATTTTTTATGATAATTAATCGTAAAATTATGAACTTCATCTTGCATACGTTCTAAGTAATAAAATAAATTACTTTTATGATCTATTGGTATTTCCGTTAAATCTTCTGTAATTAAACTTTCTGTATTATGTTTATTATTCTTTTTAAGACCGATTACTGGAATATTAAGACCCAAACTAGTTATTACATCACTAGCAATTTTTATCTGTCCTATACCACCATCTACAATGATTAAATCTGGTTTTGTTAAATTATCACGTAGTACTCTAAAATATCTTCGATATATTACTTCTTTCATGGTTCCGTAATCATCATTTTTATCTATAGAAATTTTAAATTTACGGTACTCATTTTTATTAGGTACACCATTTACAAATACCACCATACCAGATACATTAAAGGTTCCAAAAAGATTCGAATTATCAAAAATTTCAATACGATCTAATACTTCTAATCCTAATTTTTCTTTTAACTCATTATTCGCATCGATCGTTTTCTTTTCATCCTTTTTTATTAATTCAAATTCATTTTCTAAAGATATTTTCGCGTTCTCACAAGCCATATCTACTACTTTTTTCTTTAAACCTTTAATTGGTTCTTTGACATTAACTTGTAAAACTGCAGATAATACTTCTATATCAACCATATTTGGCACTAATATTTCTTTAGGAAGCAATACATCTTTATCATAAAAATGTGCTATGTAACGTCCTAATTCTTCTTTAGTATCCTCTATCATTGGAAGAATTTTTGAATGTCTGCCAATTATTTTACCACCACGAATAAATAATACTTGTATGCTAAGATATCCTTTATCTTCAAAATATCCAAAAACATCACGATCAATAGTATCTTCAAGCTCAACTTTTTGTTTAACTAAAGTAATATTAAGATAATCAAGTAATTCTTTTAATTCCTTGGCTTTCTCAAAATGCAAAGCTTCACTTTCTTTCTGCATTTCTTTTGTTATTTTTCCAATAATACCATCACAATCACCTTTAAGAAACGCTATAATTTCCTCTTCCATTACTTTAATCTGCTCTTTGTCTACTTTATAATTACAATAACCAAGACACTGGCCAATGTGATAATAAAGACAAGGTTTCTTATTATAGGTAGTACATTTTCTTAAAGGATAAATACGATTAATTAAATTAACCGTATTACGAGCGGCTGTGACATTAGGATAAGGACCATATAATCTAGAATGATTGTTTTTTTTACGATTTAAATTTCTTACAATAGAAAGACGAGGTAGTTCTTCACTTGTAAGTTCAATATAAGGATAACTTTTGTCGTCTCTAAGTAAAATGTTATATTTAGGATCATATTTTTTGATTAAATTTATTTCTAAAATAAAAGATTCTGTTTCACTACCAACTACTATATATTCAAAATCAACTATTTCACTAACTAATTTAGCGGTTTTCCCAGTATGTTTACCACGAAAATAAGAACTAACTCTATTTTTTAATTTTTTTGCTTTTCCAACATAAATAATTACTCCATCTTTATTTTTCATAAGATAACAGCCTGGCTTATTTGGAACCAGTGCTAGCTTTTCTTTTATCATAAAACCTCCTACATTTTACTGAGTTTATCTAATGCTTCTTCAAAAGTACTTACAGCTATTAAATTTATCTTATAATTATGTTCTCGAACAATTTGTTGTGCTTCTTCATAATTATCCATAGGTACTAAAAATAAATCTGCTTTAGCTTTAACAGCCGCCGCTATTTTATATTTTACGCCACCAATAGCACCAACATTGCCATCAACATCAATTGTTCCAGTACCAACTATTTTTTTACCCTTAGTAATATCTTCTTCTACTAAGGAATTATAAATAGCAAGAGATAACATCAATCCACCAGATGGCCCTGATTCAGAATTCTTGAAATTAAATTTTACTTCTGGAACAGTTGATACATCATAATCTACAATGGCACTTATTCCAATATACTTAATGTCATTATTTACAAAAACTGTTGAAGACGTATTTAATTCTTTTCCATTTCTTTTAACTAAAATGGTTATTTTATCGCCTATTTTAGAAGCATTTACTGTATCTTTAATATTATTGACATCATTGATAGGTTTACCATTTAAACTAATGATTTCATCGCCTATTTTTAAATCCGTTTCAGCTTGTGAATCAATATACGCAACAAAAAGTTTAGAATTAATTATCTCATAACTTTTACCAGCGGCTTTAAATGCAACGATTGTAGCATTATTAGTAGAATCATTAAGCATTAAATGCGCTCGAATATTGGCTTCTTCATAAGTTTCATTATTATAAACCTTTTCTTCTTTTTTGACAATATCTTGATCCTTATCAATTAAAGCCCAAAGTAATGTTGGTATTATTCCTTTTATTTCAGTTACAGAAGCCATATACATACTTCCTTCACTTTCATAAGCAGAATCAACAATAATTCGATCTTCTACATTTATAACAGTTCCTGGTGCATCAATATAATATGGAAATGGAATATTACATATAGCATAAATAAAAACAAGGATTCCAATGTATAAGATGTTTTCTTTAAAAAATTTTTTTGTTTTATCATATATTTTATTGAACATAATGTTTCACCCTTTCTATTTTATTAAGCTCAAGGAGTTCTTATGAAAAAAACACTCTCTAATATTGGTAGTATGTTGGTATTATTATTCTTTTTAATCAATATTTTACTTAATTCTAATTCTGTTAATGAATCAATTGCTTTAGCCTTTAAGATTTGGAAAGAAAATCTTTTCCCTTTTTTATTCCCTATGTTTGTTATATCAGAAGTTATGTTGTCTTTTGGAATTATAGAGATATTAGGATTACTTGGAAAGAAAGTTGTAGAACGATTATTTCATGCTAAACAAGAAGCAACTTATATATTTGTAATGAGCCTCCTAACAGGTTTTCCATCGAGTGCTAAATATATTAACACACTATACGAAAATGGTAAATTAGATGATAATGATGCTTCTAAAATTCTTTTATTTACTCATTTCTCGAATCCTTTGTTCATTATCGGAACAATTGCTACTACTTTTTTAGGAAATCCCAAACTAGCAATTCTAATATTTATTTGTCATTACTTATCTAATATTATAATTGGAATTATTTTTAAAAATTACCATCCTATTAAAAAAGACAATAAAATGTCTTCTTTAGATAATCATTTTAAAGAAATTAAGAAAAACCCTAGAAAAAGATTAGGTACTATACTAGCGAATGCTATTGTCAATAGTATAAATACTCTTTTGCTAATTTTAGGAACAATTTCCATTTTTTTAATTATTACATCAATTCTTAACTCCTTTATCGATTGTGGTGAAATTGGTAATGCTATAATAAATGGTATTATTGAAATGAGCCAAGGCTTAAAATATGTAAGCTTATTAGATGTTTCATTAGAGTTTAAAACTATAATGTCTATTATGATTATATCTTTTGGAGGGCTTAGTGTTCACTTGCAAGTAATGAGTATTTTAAGTAATACCAAAGTTAAATATTTGCCATTTTTATTAGCACGAATTTTACATGCTATTATTTCTGGAATCATGGCTTATTTCTTATTTTCCATTATAATTAACTAGTTGGAACATAATGGACAATATGAATTCCAAAATCACTATTTGAAAATAATTTATGTGAAATAGGCATATATACCGATATAACTTCATTATTAGTAAAAATAACTGCTTTATTTATAGTACTACCACTAATTACTGGATTATTATAGTCACCATAACTAATCGATTTATTAGGTTCAGAATACGATAAATTTTTACTCGTATTATTTGTAAATTTAAATGTAATACAATAGTCACCACAAGATGCAACACTATTTAAACCTTTATCTAAAATATCTTCATATATCAAATTTACTATAATATTTTGTTTATTTAAAAGAACTGTTTTAACACTAGATTTTTCATAAACTTCTTTTAAAACTACTACAATTTGAAATAAGACCACTACTACAATTATACAAATAGAAAATGAAACAATAAGCTCTATTATAGAAAATCCTTTATTATTTTTCATTTAATCGTCTCCTAATCTAAAAGAAGCATAAGTATCATCTTCAAATTCTAATAAAATACGATAAGTATTTTTTTCTTTTTTAATATAATTAATAAAATCATTAAATTTCTCAGATAATCCAACTCGACGTTTGCCTTTTAGATCATCATCATTTTCATAATAACAAATTAAAATAGTTTTTATTTTTCCTTCTTGTTTTAAACTAGCCCAAGAGGCATCTGATGTATAATTAGTTATATCATAACATTTATCTGTATAAGTTTTAACTGTATCTTTAATAGTATCTAAATAACTATTACTATCTAAATACACTTTAATTTCGTTAGTGATATATAATCCAGTTACGGTATTATAGTGAAAACTTTTATCATAGCTTCTACTAATGTTCTGAAATTGAATATACATGAATACTAGTACTCCAATTATAACTATAGACATAATTAATGCTTCGACTAGCATAAACCCTTGATTTTTTTTTTTCATAAACTATCTCCTTTTATTGTTGCTATCTTTCTTTATTTATTATATAATATTTTTAGGATAAATACTAGTCAAAAGAAAGATAAATGGAGGTTTTTTATGTTAAAAATTTTTGAATACGATAAAATGCCAATCGTGGAAGTAGTTAATGAAATCCTAGTAGATGCTAGTCATAGAGGGGCTAGTGACATCCATTTCGATCCACATGATGAATTCATGCAAATAAGAATACGTATTGATGGTCAATTAATTGATTATGCAGAAGTACCAAATGAAATTAAAAAAAATTTAATAACACGTATTAAAATAATTTCTGGTATGAATATCACTGAGTCTAGATTACCACAAGATGGTGCTATTAAAGCAACTTTGCAAGACGTCAATCTAGATTTGCGTGTTTCCTCTCTTCCTACTAATGAAGGAGAAAAAATAGTTATTCGTATTTTAGATTATTCCATGAGTAAATCTGGAATCGAAAGTTTAGGTTTTAGCGAAAGTAATTACAAAAAAATATTACAAATGATCAGTGAGCCAAATGGTATTATCTTGGTTACTGGTGCAACTGGTAGTGGTAAATCAACTACTGTTTACTCTATACTACAACGTCTTAATAAAGAAGACACTAACATCATTACAGTTGAAGACCCAATTGAAATGAATATTGAAGGAATCAATCAAGTTCAAACTAATAGTGAAATTGGTCTAACCTTTGCAGCCGCTTTACGTTCTATTTTAAGACAGGATCCCAACATTATTATGATCGGAGAAATCCGTGATACTGAAACAGCTAAGATTGCCGTTCGTGCTTCTATTACAGGACACTTAGTTTTATCAACACTACATACTAATACAGCATTAAATACAATTGAACGTCTACTTGATATGGAAGTTGAACGTTATTTATTAGCTAGTGCTCTTACAGGTGTGGTTGCTCAAAAACTAGCACGTAGCTTGTGTCCACATTGTCGTAAATTTCGACCAACCAATGAATATGAAAAAGAGTTATTTAAAAAAGTATTAAATAAAGACATTACAGAAATCTATACCCCTGTTGGTTGTGAAGAATGTCGTAATGGTTACAAAGGTAGAATTGCTATTCATGAAGTGTTACTAATCAATCAAGAAATTAAAGATGCACTTAGTACTGGCATTAACAGAGAACATTTGCGTGAATTAGTATATAGTGCTGACGTTATTACAATGTTGCAAGATGGATTAGAAAAAGTCTTAAATGGTGATACATCATTTGAAGAATTATTAAAGATCATTGAACTTGAGGATGATGAAAAGTTAGAAAAAGAAGGTGGTCTTGAAGACGCCATGAATATTTTAGAAATAGCTAACGAACAAAACGATGTTGAAATTATAGATAATTAATTAAAAACATCTTTCTAATTAAAAGAAGGATGTTTTTTTAATGATTTAATAAATTAATTAATGTATTAAAATCGATATTCATTAACAATACAATAATAGCACCTATACTTAAATAAGGTCCAAATGGAACAACATGATCATTTTTTTTAGTTAATAACAGTAACGATAAAGGTAAACCTACAAATGAACCAATAAATATAGATATCATAGCAAGTGGAAATCCAAGCATTAAACCAAATACAAACATCAACTTAATGTCGCCACCACCCATAGATTCTTTTTTAAAAATAAAATCCCCTATCTTTTTTAATAAATACATAGATAAGAACGCTAATGAGCCATTTAATAATCCCATTAATAATTCTTTATAACCATCTATTAAGCCCATTTCTAAAGCTATTAAAGAACCAAATATTAATAAGATTTCATCTGGTATAATCATATAATTAAAATCACTTACCATGATAATTATCAGCATCGATACAAAAGTAAGCGATTTTAACAATTCTGGTGACAATCCAAAAACTAAATAACAAAGCAAAAATACCAAGCCACATAAGAATTCAAATATTGGATAATACCACGCTATTTTTTGATGGCAATATCTACATTTCCCTTTTTGAAAAACATACGATAATATAGGAATCAAATCTAATATTTTCAATTTATGATTGCAATTAGGGCAATGCGAAGGAGGAGAAACAATTGATTCTTCTCTTGGTAAACGCCACCCTACTACATTATAAAACGATCCTAAAACAGTACCAATTACAAATATAAATAAACCTATAAAACAATTCATAAAATCTCCTAACCCAAATCCTGAATAGCACTATATACACCAAACATTGGAATAATAATTGCTAACATGATAGCTCCAACTACTACCGTTAAAATAACAATCAAAACTGGTTCCATAAAGGTTTTAATACGGGAAACAGAATTAGCATGCAAATCTTGATAATAGTCGGATACTTTTTTCATCATTTCTGGAAGTTGTCCTGTTTTTTCACCTGTAACTAACATCTCGTAAGCCGGTACTGGAAAAGCCCAATGATTTTCAAAAGATTTAGAAATTTTTTCACCTTTGGCTAAATTTACAATAGTTTCTTTAATAATATCCCTATAAATTTCATTACTAGTAACTTGATTTAATATTTCCATACTATCTGTTATAAATACATTGTGTGCTAATAAAGAAGAGAACGTTTTAGTAAATATAGTAACTTCATTATATATTATAACATTAGAAAATACTGGTAAATGCATTGCTATCCATTGAAAAGCATATCGTACAGCTTTAACATTATCAAATAAATATTTTGATACCAAAACAAGTAAAACAAATATGACAAGCATATGATAGATGTATTTTTGAAAGAAAGTACTTAAATTTAATACAAATTGTGTGAATGCTGGTATGTCTGCTTCCATACTCTCATATATATCAACAAAACGAGGAATTACCCAAATCAAAATGAAAGATATAACTGCAATAGCAAATACTAAAATTATAGTTGGATACATCATCGCTGTAACCATTTGTTTTCGTGTTTTTTCAATATTAGTAAAATAATCTGCCATATCATCTAAAGTTTCAGGAAGTTCACCAGTCATTTCAGCTGCTTTAACCATGTTAATAAGAATTTTAGGGAAAGCATTGCCTTGTTTTGACAAAGCTGAACTAAAGCTTTCTCCGGTACTAAGTTCATAAATTAAAGCTTTAAATAACTTTTGATATTTAACTTTAGTATATTGTTTAGAAAGAATCTTTAAGGAATCTACTAAAGGAATACCAGATTTAATATAAGTAGATAGTTGAGTTAAAAAGAAAATTAGATCCTTATTAGCCATCTTAACTCTACTATAACTTACACTACTATGAAATAATTGAATATATTTATTAGTTTTGATGTTATAAACTTCAAAACCTTCACTAATTAAATAAGAAAGAACTTCTGTCTTAGAATAAGCTTCAAAATATCCTTTTACTGTTTTACCATCAGGGGCTTTAGCAACATATTCATACATTAGTTTAACAGTATTTTTTTGTTCGTTCATTGCACTCATGTCGATAAGTAAAGCTTGTCTATCTATATCTTTTTTATTTTTTGCAGCTTTAGAAAATGAAGAATTTTTAACTGATTCTTTAATTTTTTTAGTGATAGTAACAGGAGCCATAAAGATAGAATTCAAAATATCATTAAGTTTTTTCTTTAAGCTAGGTTTTTCTAAAACTACGCTTTCATCTAAATATTCCTCTTCTACTGGCTTTTCTTCCATTTCTTGTCTTATTTTTTGTTCTTCAACTTCTTGTGCCAGTAATTGTTTACGGAACTTTGCCTCTTCTTTTTGTAGCATTTTTTGTTCCTTACTGCTGTCTGGAATACGTTCTTTTTTGCTACGATTTCTATCGATCATATTAAAAATTATTAACGGAAAACTAAAACCATATATAAAATATTGTATTAATTTACCTATAACAATGAAAAGCATAATAATACCAAATGCAAGGTATTTTAGAATATTAAGTGGAAATTTACTAAAGATCTGGCTAACCACACTCTTGCCGGAACTATTACTCTTCATAAATACTATCACCCACTCTTTTTACTTTTCTCTACTATAAAAATATTATAACATAAATTAAATTTTTAGAAAACAAATTTAGATAAATTCATATAATATTCTAGAAAGAGGTATACTTATGAATTATAACATTCCATATTACAGCATGATGCCCATGTCTAGAGCAGCTGTAATGTCGCCAATGCGAGGTGCCTCAGGAGGATTATTTAGTAGAATATTTCGAGGTTTTAATATCAGTTCAATTTTAACCAATACCCAAAAAACACTTAATTTAGTTAATCAAACAATCCCTATTGTTAAGCAAATGAATCCACTTGTAAAAAACGCTAAAACAATGTTTAGAGTAATGAATGAATTTAAAAAAGTGGATGACGCCCCAAAAAATAACAATAAAAAAAGCGATAGTATAAAGGAAACACCAAAGAATGATAATAACCACACAGAAGTGTCAAATAATGTAAATACATATACTAATCAAACTGAAGGACCTGTATTTTTTATAAACTAAAATGACATTTTTTGATGTCATTTTTTTATGTATTTAAATAATTTACAATTATATTCTTATTATTTAGTAGTTTATTTCTATTTTCAGAAAATTCCTCTGGTATATTATTAATCATTTTATCAAATTTTTTATTTAAATATCGCAGATATTGTAAATAAACCTTATTGTTAGAATTTTTCATCAAAACCGGACCTAAAAGTAATTCTTCACTCGTATAATGTGAAATACCCTTTTGAAATTTAATTAATACATAAAAGTAATTTCCTTCAAATATTACCTTTTCATCTACTATTTGATAGCCCCAGTTACTCAAAGTCTGTCGTAATAATGGTAAATCATCATTAGACTGAATAATAGCTGAATTAAAATCTTTATTATTTAAAATATTTAAAATAGTTCTAGTTCCCATACCCGCAATTACTAAAATAGAATTACTTGGAAGAATTATATTATCAATACCATTATTTAATAATACTGGAATATTAAGGTTATGCTTGGCAATATTCTTCTTAGCAGTAGCTACAACTGTTTGTCTAATATCAATTGCATAACAAGTAATATGTCTATTTAACGTTAAATAAATATCAAGATAAGCATGATCACAACCAATATCATAAACAATTTGATTATCATCGATCATGCTAGAAATGGCCAACAAACGTTTAGATATATTATTATTCACTCATATAATCCTTTAATTTTCTTGAACGTGATGGATGACGTAATTTACGTAAAGCTTTCGCTTCTATCTGACGAATACGTTCACGAGTAACGCCAAACATTTGTCCAACTTCCTCTAAAGTTCTAGATTTTCCATCTTCAAGTCCAAAACGTAAACGTATTACTTTTTCTTCCCGCTCAGTTAAAGTCAATAAAACTTCAGATATTTCATCTTTTAACATTTCGTTGGTAGCATATTCTTCTGGGCTCATGTTGTTTTCATCTTTAATGAAATCTCCTAAATGTGAATCATCTTCTTCACCAATTGGTGTTTCTAAACTAACTGGTTCTTGACTAATCTTATATATTTCTCTAATTTTTTCTACAGACATGCCCATTTTTTTAGCTAATTCTTCTTCACTTGGCTCACGATTTAATTCCAAAGTTAATTGTCTTTGAACACGAGCTAATTTATTAATAGTTTCAACCATATGAACTGGAACCCTAATAGTTCTTGCCTGATCGGCAATCGCACGAGTAATAGCTTGTCTAATCCACCAAGTTGCATAAGTTGAAAATTTATATCCTTTTGTTACATCAAACTTATCAACGGCTTTCATAAGTCCAATATTACCTTCTTGAATTAAATCCAAAAATAGCATACCACGACCAACATATCTTTTAGCAATCGATACAACTAAACGTAAATTAGCTTCTGCTAAAATAGTTTTAGCTTCTTGATCACCTTGTAAAATGCGATCAGCAAGGGCCAATTCTTCATCCATAGTAAGTAATTTAATCTGACCAATTTCTTTCAAATACATACGTACTGGATCATTTATTGTTAAATCTTTAGTTAAACTAGTATCATCTAATAATAACTTATCGCCACCATCTGGTGTCCCAGCAGCCTCTTCTTCTGATACAACTGCAATATTATTTTCATTAAATAAATTATATAATTCATCTAAAGAATCAGCATCTAAATCTAATCCTTTTAGTGAAGCCGCTAATTCCTCGTAGGTAATATACCCTTTTTCTTTACCTATTTTAACTAATTCTTGTTTTCTGTCATTAAAACTTTTTATTTCATTTATCATATTTCTCTCTCCTTGATTTTAATTCAACTAATTTATTTCCTATCTCTAGCTTTTCTTCTAAAGTTGTCGATTGTTCTAATAGTTTATTTAAACGTTCACGTTCTATTTCTATATTATAATCCAAAATAATATTAATATAATCTTCAATTTCCGTCATAGTGTAATCTTCTTTAACTTTATAATTGCTTACTTGCTTAATAGCATCCATATACACCTGTTCTTTATCTAAAATATATGTAATAAAATTAGCCTCGGATATTTCATGAAATTCTTTATAATAAGTAATAATCATACGATATAAATCTCGATATGATTTAGTTGGTAAACTAGATAGTTTCTTCATACACAATTCAATTACTTCTGGACTTTTTAACATATAATATATTAAATAGTTTTCTGCTTTTTCATATTTAGATAATATTTTAGATACATTTATATCTTTTGGAACTTCAGATTCCTTGATATCAGCTTTTGTTAGCTTACTTTTTAAAAAATCTGCATCTAATCCTGCTTCTTTACTAATTTTATTAATAGTAATTTCTCTTAATATATCATCATCTATTTTATTTAATTCCAAAATGACATCATTAACATAATTAGATGTGTCTATTGTATTATTAAGATTGCGATTCTTTTTCAAATAATTTAATTTAAAATCCATAATATTAATAGGATTATTCAATTTATTTAAGAATGTTTCCTTGCCATATTTCTTTATATAATCATCCGGATCTAATCCTTCTTCTAATCTAACAACCTTAGGAGTTACACCAATTCGTGCTAGTTCATCAGAACAAGCCATTGTCGCATGTTCTCCAGCATCGTCGCCATCAAATAACAAGATTACTTCTTTCGCCATTTTTTTTATAAGCAAAGCTTGATTTTTAGTTACCGCTGTTCCCATGGTTGCAATTACATTTTTAACACCGATCGTATAGGATCTAATGACATCCATAAAGCCTTCCATAACTATTACCTGATTTTTCATTCGACATTCATCTTTAGCACGGTGATAATTATATAAAAGTTCACCTTTTTTAAATATCTCTGTTTCTCTAGTATTAATATATTTAGAAGGGCTTGTTCCATCGAATACTCTACCACTATAACCAACAGGTTTTCCATTTAAATTATAAAGCGGAAACATTATTCTATGACAATATATATCAACTAGACCAAATTCATTTTTAGTAACTAAGCCTGTCCTTTCAATATCGTTCATACTAAATCCTTTTTTTAAAAGTAACTTAGTTAACATATCTCTATTTTTTAAAGATAGACCAATATCAAATTCTTTAATAATCTCTTCATCAATATCCCGTTTTAACAAGTACTCTTTTGCAACTATGCCTTCTTTTGTATTAAGATTATTTTGATAGAATTTTAAACTAAAATCATAAATGTCATATAACTCTTTATTAATAGTTGTAGTGGGTATTACATTTTTAAAATCTATTTTAATATCAATGCCAGCTTTGTCCGCTAAAATCTTAATAGCTTCTATAAAACTGATATTTTCATAATCCATAACAAATTTTAGTACATTACCAGTCGCACCACAAGAAAAGCATTTATAAATTTGCTTATCTTTAGATACACTCATACTTGGGGAATGATCATCATGAAATGGACAAACTCCAAAGAAATTTTTACCCCTTTGAATAAGTGGAATGTATTTTGATACTACATCTATTATATCAACACTACTGCAAATATGATTTATTTCTTCTATAGATAGTCTGCTCACCAAAATCACACTCCCTAATTATAATATACGACAAAACTTTTCAATTTCCTTTTTTTTAATGTAAAAAAATGTATTTTTTCATAAATTTAGTCTAAATTTCATATTTTTCATCTATTGTACCATAATATTTAACAAAGGGTGATGTTTTTATGACATTAAAACAAACAAGAATTCTAGCAGTATTTATTATTTTTATTTTGAATTTCTTCTTTCATTTTGGATATGACTGGTTACCCAATACTTTATTTTCGATATTTTTCCCAGTTAATGAGAGTATATTTGAACATATGAAGATGATTTTTTCTAGTGTGATTTTCTATGGAATAATTGATTACTTTATTCTAAAGAAAAATAATATAAATACAAATTCAATAATATTTTCAACATTAATTACTTCGCTATCCACCGTTGGTATATTTTTAATTATTTGGTTGCCTTTATTTTACAAATTAGGGGAAAATATGTTTTTAACTATTACAATGCTGTTTATATCAATTGTTACGGGGCAAATAATAAATTATTTTCTTATAAAAAAAGAAATACATTTTAGATATTCAAGTATTATCAGCACATCTATAATTATACTGATCTATGTGGTATTAGCGTATCTTACATATAATCCTCCTAAAATAGAATTATTCTTTGATTCAAAAGAAGAAAAATATGGAATCAACACTTATGTAGTCGGATAATAAAAAACATGAAGATCTTTTCATGTTTTATTTTAAATGCTATCACAAGTCAGATTTTAAGATGCTTACAACCGAACAGAGCGCGATATATCAATAAGATTTTAATTTAATCTTTAAAATAATAGTTTAACAAAAAAAGACTTTTATCAAGTCTTTTTTTGCAGAACAAAGTCCTATCTATATAAAACGCTAATACGTTAGCGTACTTAACCAAATTGGTTATTTAAATTTTCCTTATTAGAATATTCTTTTCTAACTAATATCATAATGTTCTACTTTTAATATATCCATTTTAGATAAATAGTATTCATATAAAATGAATTCTTCTAATATAATACCAGCTTTCCTCATTAATAATATATTCTTTTTATTGAATTTTGTGAAAATAATTAAAATATTATAATTTTGATTAGAAAAATTTTATTGATATTTTAACAACAAAATATAAACCATTTTATACTAATTTGTATTCTCTAGATAATATTCTTTTATCAGAACAATATTCTAAAATAAACTTATTGTCTTTTTTACATATAATTATTCCAATTGTTTTACCTTGATTTAATTTTTTGATATTATTATCTATATAATTCATATATACTTCTATTTGACCTATATGTTCCTTCTTTAAATCTGTTACTTTTAATTCTACAACTACATAACAATTAAATTCTATATTATATAAAAGTAAATCTATATAATTATATTGATCTCCTAATTTGATTTTATATTCATTTCTAATGTAGCTAAAATTATTACCTAGTTCTAGCAAAAAATGATCTATATCTTCTAATATTAATTGTTTTATTATCTTTTCTGATATTTCAGAATAATTATTGCTATTTTTAATCAATATAGGATTTTTTATAAAATCTTCGACTTTTATATTATTTTGTTCTACTAATTTATTTTTAGTATTTTTTGGTAATCTTTCGTATTCTTGTTCTCTTATTTTTTTTCTTAGTTGTCTTACAGATAAATTTTGATTTTCCGAAATGCTTATATAATACTTTATTTTTTCATTATTATTTAAAGAAAGTAATTCACAATAATGACTCCAGCTCAATTTTCCAGACAACGTCTGGAATTTTAAATTAAATTTATAAAAATTCATCATATTATACAAACTACTTTTTGTATACCTGGTTTTTAAGTCAATAGTTAATCTTTCTGAATATTCCTTTATAATGCCTTCACCATAATGCTTACCTGCTTCCGCTAATAACTTACCAACATTATAATAAGTGTTTAGATCACTTCTATTTTTACTATAATCTTTAACTCTCTTATATACTTCATTATTTATTAAATTATTTTTTATTTCATCATAATAGTTCACTTATTCCTCCTTAATTAATTGTTCTAATTTTATAATTATTTTTATTTAATTTTATTTCTACACTTCCATTTATATCTGTTCTATAAATAGTACAATAATCATCTAAACTATCTATTACAGATTCTTTTGGGTGTCCATATCTATTATTTTTACCTACTGATATTAAACAATTTTTAGGATTAATATTCTCAATAAATTCTTTACTAGATGAAGTATTAGAACCATGATGCCCCACTTTTAGAAAATCTATATCGGTCAGACTATATTTATCTAATATGTCCTTTTCTCTTTCTATTCCAGCATCTCCCATAAATAACATCTTACTACCATTTATTTCAGTATAAATAACACTACTATTTTCATTTTCATCATTATAGTCTTTTGTATTTAAAAAATACATTTTATTCTTACCAATATTTAATTCACTAATACAAGAATAATAAGGTATTCTCTTTTTATCTAAAACTTTAATTAAATCTTGTTCTAAGTCATTAAACTCTCCACAATTAAATATTACATTCTCTACTTTAAAGTTCTCTACTAGATTAATTGCTTCACCCATATGGTCATAATCTCCATGAGTAAATACTAAATAATTTATTTTTTTAATACCTAGCGATTTTAAATAAGGAATAATTGTAGACTTTCCTAAAGAGTAACTGCTCCCAACGACTCCACCAGTATCTACTAGAATTATTCCTTTATTGTGTTGAAATTCTATTAATAACGAATCTCCTTGTCCTACATCTATCATTGTAATTTTCGAAGAAGAAAATAATAATCTACTATTAAAATGCACTAAAAATAGCATAAATAATAATATATAACCCAACTTCTTTTTCATATTCTTAAGAATAAATACTACCAATAAATAATAAAAAATTACAACAAAAATACTAGGTTTGCCAAAAATCATAATCAAAGAAAAATTACTAGTACACCATAAAGAAATAGTTTCTAAAATAGTAATAAAAAATTCATAAATAATAGTTAAACTAGGAAAAAATAATATAACAAATGATAAAGGAAAAATAACAAATGATACCAAAGGTACAAAAATTAAGTTTAATAAAGGGCTTAGAAAATTAAGTTCAAAATTATTAAACAACGATATTGGGAAACTTGCTAAAAAAGCAATACTAGAAACAAAAAATAGTTTATTAAAATAATTTTTATTTTTTAAGATATTGCTAAAATATATTAAAAAACCACTAATTATAAAACTATATATAAAACCAGTATTATAAATATAATATGGATTATATAATAGAAAAAAACATGACATTAATATAAATAACTTAAAAGTAGAATATGGTAAAGCCATTTTTTCTTTGATAAATAAAACTATCATAAAAATAACTGATCGCATAATTGAAGGAGAGAATCCAGCTAAAAAAGCATAAAAAATTAAAAATAAAAATAATAGTAACTGATTAAGATTCTTGTTTTTACATAATTTATTTAATATTATTAAAATAATCGATGATAAGAATCCAACATGCATCCCTGACACTGAAAACAAATGACTAATACCATTAGTCAAATAGCTTTGTTTAATTTCTTCATCTAAATAACTAGTATCTCCTAATATAAATGCCTTAAGATAGGCAGATTGTCTACTTTTTAATAAATGCTTGCCTATTGCAGTTTTGACACCATAAAAAAGATTTTGTTTATAATCTACAATTTTCAAATCATCTATATCTACAGTATACTTAATCTGTTTACTTAAAAGATATTTTCGATAATTAAAAATATTAAAATTAGTATTTTCACTAGGTATTTTAACCTTACCACTTACCTTTATCTTATTACCAATTTTAATATCTTTAATACTTTCTAAAGCAATGTCATCAGAAAAATAATAATTAGCCAAAATTCTACTTGTATTCTTAACTTGTAACTGAATTTTATTATCTCCATATTTAATAACTTCTACTATACCTATGAAATCTATATAATCATCATTATGTATTACTATGTTTTTTTGGCAAGAATATAATACATATAATAAAGAAAAACAAACAATCAAAATTGTAAATAAATTATATCGTAATATATTTTTTAATTTTTTCAAATAATGCATCACCAATACCTTTAACATTTTTTATATCTTCAATAGTTTTAAATTCTCCATTTGCATTACGGTATTTTATTATATCTGCAGCCTTACTTTCACCAATTCCAGAAATTGTCATCAATTCCTCTTTACTAGCAGTATTTAAAGATACTTTACTTGGTGCTGTGTCTTTAATATCTTCATTATTATCTTCAATAATGACATCATCTTTGTCTATACATGCCGAATTTGAATTATCTGGACATTTACATTCTTTTTCTATATATTCTATAATGACCTCCTGTTTATGTAATTCTTCAATCTTGTTTTTAGTATAAATAATAATAACATTACCATCTGCTAATTTTTTACTTAAATTAATAATACTAGTATCAGCATCCTTATTTAGGCCGCCACTCTTTGTAATAGCGTCTATTACCCTACTACCACTTACTAATTCATAAACTCCAGGCTTTTTTACTGCACCCTTAACATCCACAAATATTGTTTCTTTAATAAGCTCTTCAGTCGTAGTTGCTGTATTATTTAAAATTATAGGTGATTCTTTCACTACCTCTTCTATTTTATTAGAAGTACTATATAAATAAACTCCTCCTATTATCAATAATAGTAATATACCACCTAATATAAACTTCCAATATATTTGGATCTTTTGTAAAATATTATTCATTTTATCCCTCCTCAAAGTCAATATACCGCATTAATCTTATATTTCCTTTTTATAAAGAAAAAAAGTATAGAAATTTCTATACTTTTTTTACACATCAATCCCAAATAATCGGCGCCACTAACGAATAAAACCTAGTCTCCTAGGTGGGTATCACATGAAATACTTTAGGATCCTTATATAAATACAAGTATTCAACACCATACTTCAATCAGATTCCCGATATCGTTGTTTAGTAGGTTTTTCTGAAATTGACAAACCATATTATCTAGGCTAAATTAATTATATCATAAAGAGTGCTCTTGCACAATAGTTTTAATTAATTTTTTCTCTTTCAAGGCACTACTGTCAACTGTTATCTCTCTTGGTTGCATATCAGAGCAGAAAACATCAAACATTATATCATCTAGCAATTCACTAACTATATTATTTAAAGCTCTAGCTCCAGTATTTCTTGAATAAGCTAAATCACAAATTCGTTCAATTAAATCATTATCAAATTTTAATTTAATACCCATGGCCGCTAAATTAGCAATATATAATTTTAAAGCACTAGACTCTGAATTAACTAAAATTTGTTTTAAATCATCTTTGCCTAACGAGTTTAATCTCACAAAAGTATTAAATCTACCTATAAATTCTTTGGGCATACCATAATGTACTAATTTATCAACTACATTCAAACTATTTTCACTTTCATTATTGATATGAACAGAATTAAAACCAATAGTGGAATTATTATTAGAACGTTTTAACATCTTTTCAAATGCTCCACTTACTATAACTGTTAAATGCGAAGTGTCAAATTCAACTGTCTCAGAAGATTTTTTATCTAACTCAAGCTCAAATACACCACCTTCTATTATTTTTAGAAGAGAGTTTAAAACACCATCTGATGACACTCCACAATCAGAATCACCTTTACTATTCTTCTTATCTATTTCATCAAAGACAAGAATTCCATGCTCAGCAACATCTATATCACAATTAGCCGCATAATACAAACGTTTTAATGCATCTTCACAGCTTTTGCCAACATAACCAGCTATAGTATAAGCAGTAGCATCCTCGATCACTATAGGAATTTTTAAATTATCACTAATTTGATTTAAAATAGCTGTCTTACCTACACCGCTTGGACCATATATAAATATATTAGACTTCAATTTAGACTCATCAAACAATAAATTTTTATAAATAGCCGTTAGAATTTTCTTAATTTGATTATCTTGACACAAAACATTTTTCTTAATTTGATCATATAACTCATCAATAGGAGGTATATCTAAACTAACACTCTCTTCTTGAGATGTAGAAACCACTTGCTTTGCTAATTCTTCATTAACTTTTATTAATTCTTCAAAATTAACATTATCTATTTTTTCTGCTGAATACTGATAATTAATCTTAAGTTGATACTTTTTCATAAATTCTTGAATAGGCATTGATTTAAGAAGGAAATCTTCTACATCACCATTTTCCAAACTATAATAATAAGCCTTTTTCTTTATTTCCATTAAATAATCACTTAAGTTTTGAATCAAACTCTTATAAGAATATTCAGTAAAAAATTTAGTAAGTGGAACTGAATGATAAAATCCATAATAATTTTCTGTATCTGAATAATTATCTAAATTATAAAAAGAACGATGACTAATAGCGTCGTAAAATACTTGATTATTTTCATCCATAGTTCCAATAAGTAATCTAGTTGGTAAAAATAATTCTATTTTATCATTTTCTATTTGTTTATGTAGCAGCACAGCTGCGTATAATTCTTGTTTCATATTTCCCCCTGCAACTAACTAATTATTAATTTTAATATTTAAATCTTTCAATTGTTTTTCATCAACTATATTTGGTGCTTCACACATTAGATCGCTAGCACTTGTAGTTTTAGGGAATGCAATTACATCACGAATATTTTCTGTATTAGTGATAATCATTGATAAACGATCTAATCCTAAAGCTAAACCACCATGTGGAGGTGTACCATATTTTAAAGCATCGACAAAGAAACCAAACTTATTTCTAATTTGTTCTTCAGTTAACTCCAATGCCTCAAACATTTTTTGTTGAATTTGTTGATCATGAATACGAATAGAACCTCCACCGGCTTCATAACCATTTATTACTATATCGTATGCTTTAGAATAACAATGTGCTTTATCAGTTAATAGTTTATCAACATCACTATCTAAAGGCGCTGTAAATGGATGGTGACAAGCCATAAATCTATTCTCTTCATCGCTCCATTCAAAAGATGGAAAATCAACTACCCAAAGTAAAGCATAATCATCTTCGTTAAATAATTGTAAATCGCGGGCTAATTTACATCTAAGAGCTCCTAAAGCAGCTTTGACAATTTTATAACTATCCGCAACAAATAAAACTAAGTCATTATTCTCTAATTGTAATAAACTTGTTAAATCTTTAATATTGTCTTCACTTACAACTTTCGCAATACTACCAGTAATTTCATCAGCAATTTTTAAATATGCTAAACCACTTGCTTTATAAGTTTTTACAAATTCAGTTAACTTATCTAAATTGGCACGAGAATATTTATCAGCAGCATTTTTAACAACTAAAACATTAATAATGCCATTATTATCTAAAACATTTTTAAAAACAGAAAACTCAGTGTTTTTAAATACATCACTAACATTTTGAATTGGCATAGCAAATCTTAAATCTGGTTTATCACTACCATAATATTCGATCGCATCATCATATTTCATTCTTCTAAGTGGTAATTGTAAATCCATATTCTTAGTTTCTTTAAATACACGAGCCAGTAATCCTTCAGTAACATTCATAACATCGTCAGCAGTTACAAAACTCATTTCCATGTCTACTTGTGTAAACTCAGGTTGTCTATCAGCACGTAAATCTTCATCACGGAAACAACGAGCAATTTGGAAATATTTTTCCATACCACCAACCATTAATAACTGTTTAAATATTTGTGGGGATTGGGGTAAAGCATAAAACTTACCCTTGCTAATACGAGATGGAACTAAATAATCTCTTGCTCCTTCTGGTGTTGATTTACAAAGAATAGGTGTTTCTACTTCTATAAACCCTAATTCACTTAAATAGTTTCTAATAGCCATCGTAATTTTATGTCTAATTATTAATTTAGACTGTAACTCATTTCTTCTTAAATCTAAATAACGATATTTTAATCTAGTATCTTCTAAAGCTGTAGTTGCATCACTAATAGCAAAAGGTAATTCTAAAGAAGTATTAAGTAACTCTAACCTTTCTACAACTACCTCAATTTCACCAGTAGCAAGATTTGGATTCTTACTTTGTCTTTCAACAATTTCACCTGTAACTTCAACTACATATTCATTTTTTAAGCCTTCTGCAACTGAATAATAAGGATTATCGGGATTAACAATAACTTGAATAATACCACTTCGATCACGTAAATCAATAAATATTACTCCACCTAAATTTCTTATTTTAGAAACCCAACCATACAATGTAACTTTATCTCCAACATTATTTATATTAAAATCTGTACTATTAAATTTTTTCATTTTCTTTTACTCCTTTCATTGGTTTCACTTTCTAAGCCAATATAACTATAAACTTTATCATCCATAAAAATAGGATTAGAAAATGGATCCTCATTATTTAAAAGCATAATACTAAATAACATATCATCTTGATATTTGCTTTTAGTAAATTTGTTATATTTAGGATCTGGTACTTTAATAATTGGTTTAGAATAGACATCATCATGACTATAATAAACAAATCCATAAATGTGGACCATCACATCAACTTCTGAAGAAATTTGTGATAAGGTAAATAAGCCAGATGCCGAAAAGTCCATTCGACGAAAACGATCGCCATGAGCTTTAACATATGCCCTAGACCACAAATTATGATCAACTTTAGCATCCGTATGATTTTTAGAACTCACTTTATAAAAATAACCATCTTGATCAATAAATCCATTGTAATCATGTACTTCTACGGCATCATCATAACGTTTAAAATCAAATGTATTATTCATGTGCATCAACTATTTTTTCGTCAAGAAAAGTTATTATTTTATCAAGTTCTAATTTATGTTCTTCTTTAGAAATATTATCTTTAATAGTTAAAACCTTAGTTTGCTTTTCTTCGTCACCAATAATAATTAAAAACTTAGATTGTAAACGATCAGCTTGTTTAAAATTAGATTTTAAGTTTCTATCTTTGTAATCACAATCAACCTTAAAACCATTCATTCGAAGACTATTTACTATTTCCATAGCATAATCTTTCTCATTAGTAGACATTGGTATTACATAAACATCAATACCATTATTATCTAAAATATCAATATGTTCGTATTCTAACGCAGTTAATAAACGCTCTAAACCAAGTGCAAATCCGACACCAGATGTCTTAGGTCCACCAATACTTTCAACTAAATTATCGTATCTACCACCAGCACCTAATACATTAGAACTACCAAATCCTTCAACACTAGCTTCAACTTCAAAGACTGTATGTGTATAATAATCAAGTCCACGAACTATTCTAGGATTTACTACAAAGTCTATATCCATCGCACGTAAATATTCTTGAACTTTAAGGAAATGATTTCGACTTTCTTCATTAAGATAATCGATCATTTTAGGAGCTTTTTTCATAATTTCTAAATTAGCATCCACTTTACAATCTAATATACGAAGTGGATTTTTAGAAAATCTTTCTTTACAATCTTCACACAATGAATCAATATGTGGAGCAAAATATTCTATCAAAGCATTACGATAATTATTTCTAGATTCACTATCTCCTAAACTATTTAAATTGACTTTAATATTTTTAAGACCTAGAAGTTGATAAAAACGAACTGGAATACTAATTACTTCGGCATCTAAAGCTGGATCGTTACTGCCAAATGCTTCAACACCAAATTGATAGAATTCTCTAAAACGACCAGACTGTGGTCTTTCATAACGATACATAGGTCCATAATACCAAGCCTTTACTGGCATTTCTGCACGTCCATACATTTTATTTTCAATGAAAGATCTAACAACACCAGCCGTTCCTTCTGGACGAAGTGTCATATTTCTTTCACCACGATCAACAAAGTCATATGTTTCTTTAGTTACTATATCAGTAGTTTCTCCTACACCTCTATGAAATAATTCACTAGATTCAAATAATGGTGTACGAAAATACTCATAATTATATTTTTCCATTAATGATTTAATCAAATCTTCTAAATATAATATTTTTTTCCCATATTCTCCATAAACATCATAAGTTCCTTTTGGTTTTTGTATCATAAAAAATCCTCCTTCATATAAAATAAGTCTATAAATATAAGGGCGAATAAACCGCTGTGCCACCTTATTTCATAGACTTATCTATCTTTAATTCTTAACGCGAATAACGTTTATTCTTAACAAACAGTGTCTTCATAGTTTATATTGATACTCTCACCTAATTATCATCTCTGTTAGCGAAACTATTACTCCTCTGCTTAAATAAATTACTAGTAGTATATATTAAAATCTTCAATTAGTCAATATCTTGTGCTTGTTGATAAAGAATACTCGAGTCTAAACTCAATGACATAGAATTTTGTTCTAATTTATCAACATCATTAAATTTTACACTTAATTTTAATTGCTTAGTACAAGGTGTTAAATTAGTACTTTTACAATTTCCTAACAATAAATCACCCTGTTTTATTGCAGAACCATCAGCATACGTAAAAGAATACGTTAAATTGTTAGCCGTTAATGCAGCTAAATCGGGAAATACTACTGTAACTACCTCTGCATCAATTGTTCCGGCATTTCGTACATCAAATGTATATGTTACAGCGTCTAACGGTTTGAATAGTTCTACATTTAATTTAAATTCCGTGGCAGATAAATCCACTTCCTTTATATCTGGATTACCAACAGTAGTTGGTTCACCTAAATTTTCAAATATAACTTTCCAATTTCCAGAAACAGTGGCCTTACCTGTAATAGTTAAATTTGCTTTCAGTGCAGCATAGCCAATAGAAATAAACATAATTGCTAATGCAAAACAAAGCATTACAATATTCATAACCTGTTTTCTTTTCATACTATTTCTCCTAGTTTTAATCTCTAGTAAAGTATATCATAAATATCAAATATAAACAATATTTTTTATAAATTATTTTGTTTTTTTAATTTCAGCTTTATCCTTAATATCTATAATTTTATCAGCAATATCTTCTTTAAAAAACTTATATGTTGTAACTACAATTATAGCAATTGGTAATGAAAAAACAATTCCTGCAATGCCAAACAAAGCACCGCCAACAAATACTGATAATATAGTAATAATTGGATGAATTTGATTAGTTTTACCATACACTAAAGGATTAATTACATAACCATCAAGAGTAGATAATATAACAAATGCAATAACTGTTCTCACAAATAAAGCTGGTGATACTACAAACGCTGTGATAGCTGCAATACAGTTAGCAATTATTCCTCCAAAATAAGGAATGATACTCGCAAATGCCGCTAAAATTCCTAATAATAACGCATTGGGATGGCCAATAATTAAATAAGTAAGACCATATTCAAATACGGTAATTAAAACAATTTTAAAATAACCTACTAAATAACGATGCATTTGATCATCTAATACTACTAAATAAGCTCCCAATTTTTTAGATTTTCTAGTAACATACTGTTTTAATTCCTTACGAATATATTCCATATCTACTAACATATAAACAGCTAATGAAAAGGAAATAAGTCCCATACTAACATATCCTAATGATGTTCCTATAAAATTAGCAGCTTCATTTGAAACTCCTTCTCCCAAACGAGTAATAATATTATTAAATATAGTTCCTAAAGATGTTTGTAAATAACCTACATCTAAATCAAATTTAACCGATATCTCTTTAATAAAAGTCATAATCCCACTAAATAAACTAGAAATTTGTGAAAACATTAATGGTCCAATCAGCCAAAGAATAACCCCTAATATAGCTAAAACAGAAGATACTACAATAAATAAACTAACACCTTTCGGTATTCCTTTTAACTGTAAATATTTAAGATAAGGATACAATACATAAGATAAAACAAATGCGATAAAAAGGGGTGTTAATACAGCAATAACTTTACTCACAATACCTAACCATAATCCACTGGTTTTATATAAAATATACGCAATAAAAGAAACTAAAGCTAAATTGATCAACTTAAAATCAACCTTATTTTTAATCATGATTATCCCCACTTTCCAAAATAATTGTTACAGGTCCATCATTTAAAATACTTACTTTCATATCAGCACCAAAAATTCCAGTACTAACTAAAACATCTTTTTCTCGAAGCTTTTTATTAAATAAATCATATAAAGGTTCTGCTTTCGTTGCGGTTAAGGATTTAATATAACTAGGGCGATTGCCCTTTTTAGTATCAGCATATAAAGTAAACTGTGAAATACTAAGAATGCTACCACCAACCTCTAAAAGAGATTTATTCATGACTCCATTATCATCATCAAAAATACGTAAATTAATAATTTTTTTTGCCATATAATCGACATCAGTGGTAGAATCTCCTTCAGTAAATCCCACTAATAGTACTAAACCTTTATCTATTTGACCTACTATCTTATTATCAACAGTAACACTAGATTCTAAACTTCTTTGTATTATAACTCTCACTACTTTATTAACCTTTCAACATCTAAAATATTAGGAATCGAATTTACGTCGTTTATAAATTTTATTAGTTTTTCTGTAGAATCAACTAGTACTGTAATATGATACAAATGATTATCTGTAGTTTGAATATTTTTAATACTTTCAACACTAATATCACTATTAGAAGTCTTAGCTATAATATCCATAAGAACATTTTTTTCCTCGCTAGCATGAACAAGAATCGTAGTTGGATACTTTTTAGTAGTAGTATTATTCCAACGAACATCAATGATTCTTTCATTTAATGATTCAACGTTAGGACATACCATTCTGTGAACTGTAATTCCATACCCTTTAGTAATGTAACCAACAATACGATCACCAGGAATTGGTTTACAACAAGAAGCTATATTTACTTTTATATCATCTATGCCTTCTACTATTACGTCAGCTTTTACATTATCAAGATTAATTTCTTTGTCTTGCGTTTTACGAAGAATAATATCTTCTTTAGTGTCGTTTTCTTCATAAAGATCGTTAATAATCTGTATAGCTGTAAATTTACCATTACCAATATTATTATAAATTTCGATCATATCAACACATTTAAAATCTTCAAGCAATTTGCTAATTTTTTCATCGCTATAAAAATCACTAGATGTTATTTTACGTTTACGTAATTCTTTATTTAATGATTCTTCCCCTAAACGTACATATTCATCTTTATCAATTCTATTAAAGAAAGCACGAATTTTATTTTTAGCTTGACTAGTTTTAGCAATATTCATCCATTCACGATTGGGGCCTAAAGAATTCTTATTAGTATTTATTTTAATAATATCATTATCCTTAAGTTCATAATCTAAAGGAACTATATTATTGTTGACAATAGCTCCAACCATTTTATCTCCAACACCACTATGTACTTTATATGCAAAATCTATTGGTGTTGAGCCACTAGGTAACTCTACTACATCTCCTTTAGGAGTAAATACATAAATCGTATCTTTAAAAACATCTTCTCTAACAGATTTAACAAATTCATCTTCAGAAGACTCTTCACGAAGTTCAATAATAGATTTAAAAAACTGTAATTTTTGTTCTATCTCTGATTGTAAGCTGGCTTTTACATTACTGCCATTTTCTTTATATGACCAATGGGAAGCAATACCATTTTCCGCTACTTGATCCATTTCATAAGTACGAATTTGAATTTCAAACAAGTTACCATCAAGGCCAAATACCGTTGTGTGTAACGATTGATACATATTAGTCTTTGGCATAGCAATATAATCCTTAAAACGCTTTGGAATAGGTTTAAATTTAGAATGGATAATTCCTAATACTTGATAACAGTCTTGTTCTGTATCAACAAATACACGAAGAGCAAAAATATCATAAATATCACTAAATCTTTTACCTTTATCCATTTTTTTATAAATACTATATATACTTTTAGCACGACCTTTAATTTCATGTTTAATACCGTGTTCGGTTAAAAGTTCACTAACGCTTCTTTGCATTTCAACAACTAAAGCATCACGTTCTATTTTTGATTGATTTAACTTTTCAACAATCTGAAAATAAACATCTGGTTTATAATAGCGAAGCGATAAATCCTCTAATTCACCTTTAATTTTATTCATACCTAGGCGATGCGCAATTGGTGTTAAAACATCTAAAGTCTCTTTTGCTTTTTCTTTTTGACTTTTTTCAGGAATAGCCCATAAAGTACGCATATTATGAAGACGATCTGCTAGCTTTATGATAATAACACGAACGTCTTCTGAAAGTCCTACTATAATTTTCCTATGATTAGCAATGACAGCTTCATTATCACCACTAAAACTCAATCTATTAATTTTAGTAACTGATTTTACTAATGAAGCAATACTTTCACCAAAATCTTCTTGTAAATCCTCATCGGTTACTCGACCTTCCTCCATTACTTCATGTAATAAAGCACTAGCAATCGTTTCATAATCAGCTTTAACATCCGCTAAAATATAAGCAACATTTAAAGGGTGGATTATATAATCCTCCCCTGTTAAACGTTTTTCACCTAAATGATATTCAAAAGCAAAACGATAACTTTTTGTTATTAAATTAAGCTTTTCCGGATCAGTTATATAAGAAGAGACCTTTTCGTACAATTCATCATAACTTGTTATCCCTGTTTTATTCATTTTTATCACTTTCCTTTTTAAGAGTTGATTCCTTTAATTATTTTTTCTTCTGGTTCATCATCATACCATTTTTTCTTTAAGTCTTTGCCAATATTCTTTTTATATAATAATCCCCAAATATTTGCCGCAATAAATAAAGAAGAATAAGTACCACCGATAAAACCGAATAATAGAGCTAAATTAAAGTTCAATATTTCATTAGAACCAAATAATATAAGAGCAAGAACTGGAACTAATGTCGTTATTGAAGTAATAATACTTCTACCAAGAGTTTCTTGCATACTAGTATTAACTAATTCCGCCAATTCAGCTTTATTTTTGATTTTATAATTATATTTTTTAGCAATATTTTCACGAATTCTATCAAACGAAACAATTGTATCATTAATTGAGTAACCGATAATTGATAAAATCGCCGCAATAAATATACTAGATACTTCTATCTTAAATATGCTGAATAATATTACTACAAAAATAACATCATGTAAAAGTGCAAATATACCACTAATAGCATAACTAAATTCAAAACGGAATGTCATATAAAGAATAATACCAATAGCCGCTAATAATAAAGATATGATAGCATTTTTAATTAATTCTTTTTGCACTAAATTAGAGACAACACCAATACTAGCACTGGCTTGATAATTTTCCTCAAAATGAGTAGTTACTTTTGAAATTTCTTCATTATCTAAAGTATTTGTAACACGAACAATAACATTATTATTATCGATCTGTTCATAATCATATAACTCGTATCCTAATTTATTAATGTCATTCTTTATGCTTTCTTCTGGTAATACTTGCTCTGAAATAAGAGTAATAGCAGATCCTGATTTAAAATCGATCCCTAAATTTAAACCATTTACAGATAAAGAAGTAATACCTACTATTAATAATATTACTAAACCTCCAAATGCATACTTTTTAAAGTTCCAAAAATTAAATTTACGTTCTTTTTTAGTAACTTTATAACCAATAAATAAACCAGTTTTATTTTCAAATTCTTTGTTTTTAGCAAACCAATTTATTAATCCTCTAGTTACATAAACCATGATAAACATTGTTGTAATAATACTAATTATTAACATAGTAGCAAATCCTTTAATACTACTTTCACCAAATACAAATAGTATTAACGCTACTACTAAAGTAGTAAAGTTGGCATCAAATATAGTCATAAAAGAATTTTTATTACCAGTCTTTACTGCATTTCTTAATTTTGATCCACTCTTTAATTCATCTTTAATACGAGAAAAACTAATAACACAAGAGTCTACTGCCATACCAATACCAATTACTACAGCAGCAATACCAGGTAAAGTAAGAACTCCACCTATTAACCAAAATATAGCAAATGTAACTACTGTATAAATGGCAATACCAACTGACGCTATAACTCCGGCAAAATGATATATAGCAATCATAATAATCATAATACCTATAATACCTATTAAGCCCGCTACAAAAGTTTTAGACAAAGACTGTGCTCCAAAAGAAGCTTCTACTGTACGAGAAGAAATTTCAGTTAACTTAGTTGGTAAACTTCCAGAGTTAATTAGATCAACTAAAGATTCTACTTCTGCAGTTGTAAAATTACCTTGAATAATTACATCACTAGCAAATCCTTCTGAAACACTTGCAACAGAAAGACAACGAGAGTCACCTTCACTACCACACTTGTCGCCATCTTCTTTAAAGGAATTAACTTTATCCTCATAATCTAACCATATAACGATACGATTATCTTCCATTTCACTAACCGTTTTAGTGACTGTATAAAATGTATCTTTATCTTTTACACTTAAAGCAACCGCTGGTTTTCCATAACTATCTTGGCCAACTTTTGCACCACTAATTACATCTGAAGTCATTAGTAAATTATCACTAGTATCACGGAATGTTAAACTAGCAGCTTTACTTAAAATAGTTCTAGCTTCATCCTGATTAGTAACACCAGCAAGGCCTACACGAATACGATCATTACCTTCTACTTCGATCGTTGGCTCTGATACTCCTAAAACATCAATTCTTTTACTGATCGTTTTAAAAGTAGAACTTAGCATACTACTATTTACTTCACTGCCATCTAAACTTTCTACTTGATATAAAACTTCAAAACCACCTTTTAAGTCAAGTCCAAAATTCAAATTTTTTAACGTAGGTATTAAAAGTGCTACTGAGGTTGCGAGTAAAACTATTAAAATAAATAACTTATAAATTAAACCTTTTTGTTTTCTTTCTCTTTTTACCATATACATCTCCTGCTTTCTAAAACTCTTCAAAATAAATTTTGCGATCTAGAGAATTTAACTTATTTTTTAAATAACTATCGATCTTTTCAGTTTCTAAATTAAGAATATCGCTTACCATTTCATATAAAGATAAATCCTTAGAAACTTTCCATTTAACTTCTTTTAAATAATTCCACACATCTTCTTCTTTAATATAAGTATACCCTTGCATTCTAATCTCATCTGCTTTTGTTGTTAGCGCTGGTTTTAACCTTTTATATAGTTCTTCTAAACTGCTAAATTCAATATCCATGATTCCCTCCATAATATTTTTCTAATACCTCACATATACATTATATATGAAAAAAACTATTTTTAAAAGGAGAATTTATGAAAAAGAGTAATTTTATTCGTTCCACTTTGATCTTATTAATTGGCGGTTTTCTAACTAAAATTTTAGGTATGATTATAAAAATAGTTATGTCAAGAGAAATGGGTGCTGAAGGTATGGGCTTATATATGCTTATTATGCCGACATTTACTCTTTTAATAGCATTAGCCCAAATGGGATTACCGATTGCTATTTCTAAATTAGTAGCAGAAGATACTAGAAATAATAAAAATATCGTATTTTCTTGTATTCCAATGACCATAGTTCTTAACATAATAATTTTTATTCTACTATTTTTCTTTAGTGATTTTATTGCTAATAACTTATTGCATGACGATAGATGTAAATATGCTTTAACTTCAATTGGTTTTGTACTACCATTTATCAGTATTTCTAGTATATTTAGAGGATATTTTTTTGGTAAAGAAAAAATGATACCACATGTGGTATCAAATATTACTGAGGATATAATAAGATTAATAATTCTTACACTAGGTATACCAATTTTCTTAAAACAAGGATTAGAATTTGCAGTTGCCTTCTTAGTTCTTAGTAATATTATAAGTGAACTTACCTCTATCTTAATTCTATTTTTCTTTATACCTAAAAAATTTGTCTTAAAAGCAACGGATTTTGTACCAAATAAAAGTGATCTAAAAGATATATTAGGCATAAGTATTCCAACAACAGCCAGCAGATTAATTGGATCAATTGGTTATTTCTTTGAACCAATAATTTTAACATTCTTTCTTATAAAAAATGGATATAATAATACATTCATCGTTAGTGAATATGGTATTTTAAATGGTTATGTGATGCCTTTAATACTTTTACCTTCTTTCTTTACCGCAGCTATTTCTCAGGCTTTAGTACCTATTGTTAGTAATCAATATACTAAAGGAAATAAAAAGTTTGTTAAAAAGAAAATTAAGCAAGCTATATTCTTTTCTCTTTTAATTGGCATACCCGCAACCATTATATTTACTTCTATTCCAGAAATCCCTCTTAAATATATATACCATACTACCTCTGGAATAACGTATATTAAAGTATTAGCGCCAATATGTTTGCTTCACTATATTCAAAGCCCAATCAGTAGTAGCTTGCAAGCTTTAGGTCGTGCTAAAGATTCAATGAAAGGGACTTTAATTGGAATGATTATTCGAACCACTATTTTAATTATTGGTTGTAATTTAAAAATTGGCTTGTGGGGATTAGTTCTTGCTACTAGCGCTAATATAATATTTGTAACTTTATTTGATGCTGATAAAATAAAGAAAGCCTTAAAATAATAAAATTATAAAAACTTATTATTTAAATTCAACAATAAACTACTAACTACACAAGACTTCAATCAAATAAAATGTAATAACATTATTTAAAAAGTTCATAATGACTGATCTTTTTGCTTAAAACCAATTATTTTGTAAAATATTGAAAATTAAAACCTAATTTTTTATAAACATTAAAAGCCCTAGGTAAAGATAATATTCTAGCAAATATTAAATTATATAATTCATCTATTATAAATATAGAACATAAACTAATGCTTATTATTAAAAATAATTTCTTATTTAACTTACGAGCTAGTACAAAAAGCAATGGTAAAATAATGTATACTAAAAGTAATCCAGATAATCAAAAGAAGATTACACTTCTTAAACAAACATAACCACCTATATTACCAAAATTTAATATTTCCTCATTATAACTCCACCATCTGACCTCATTATTAAAGATTGGAACAAAAAAGCCAGTTACCAATTCTCACAATCCACATGATGGCATACTAATTAAAAAGACTTGTAAAGGTTTCTTTCTTTTTTTATAAGTTATAATATTATCATAGCACCATAAGCATATATATTGATAAATGGTAAAAAATTACCACCTCGATAATAAAAACATTTCATGCCACCGTTAAAAAAATAAAAAATAAATTCGTACAACCAACCAAAAACACCAGAAATAACAATTACTAGACAAATAATTCCGACCATGACTGAACGATCAAAATGATGTTCATTATTAATGTAATCATTTAACATCTTCTTCATTTTACTACTCCTACTACTCTATTTATATTAATTATTATAGCATATCTAAAATATCTTCCGCAAGTAAATTGACTTTTCTAGTTTATTAACTGTTAATGTAAGAATACAAAAAATATAGATTACTGTATCCAGATTTTTTATATATAGTTATTCTAATAAATCACTTTTCTTAATAATAAAAGTCTTATTCTTGCTATAAAAAGCATAGAATACGTCTTCTAAAGACAAATGATTATCATCTAATATTTTATAAAGCCACTTTTCATCTTTTTTCATATCTTTTAATACTTGATAATCTATATTACCATCTAAAATAATAGGTAATGGATAATCTTTACAAGATTTAAAGACCGAAAGTTTACCATTGTTTTCAAGAACAGCGTAGTCTACTTCTTCAATACTTTTAATACCTTGTTCACGAAGTTGACTAATTAAATCATCTAAAGTATAACGCAATTTAGTCATTTCTTTAAAGCATACTTTTCCACCCTTGATAATAGTCTTAGGATCTCCATCGATGAATTTGCGAAACTTAAAGTTCTTCAAAGAGATAAATCCTAATAATACTTGAACTAATACTAATACAATAATTGGAACTAATGACATGAAGATCGAACGTTCTGATTCTTCAATAGAAATAGCTGCTAATTCCGCAATCAATACCGATACAATTAAATCAACAATACTTAATTTCCCTACTTCTTTTTTTCCCATAATACGATATACTACGATAATAAAAAAGTATAATACCAAAGTCTTAATAATTATATTCCAATACATATTATCACCTAGTTTATTATGTTACTAAGAATAATAATTTATTCAAAGAATAAATTTTATTAGGAGGAAATTTATGAATTATCTAAAAAAGATTGGAAAATCATTATTAATTAGTTTTATAACTATATTGGTTTTTATGTTTTTATTTACTTTATTAGAATATATAGGTTGGATCTCTAATAATACTTTTAAAATAAT
Organism: uncultured Bacilli bacterium; assembly: GCA_947853245.1. Lineage (GTDB taxonomy): Bacteria > Bacillota_I > Bacilli_A > RF39 > UBA660 > SIG204. Next base: position 49,936 of record CANTWP010000044.1, read on the forward strand.
TATGACTATAATAAATATAATAGCTTTTCTCATAAGTGGTTTAGTATTTGGTAAAAAAAGCAGTAAAAAAGGATGGTTAGAGGGAATTAAATTAAGTTTAATAGAAATTTTAATCCTCATTATTATAAATTTTTCTTTAGCAACTACAAGTAGTAAAAATATAATTCTTTATTTAATTATATTTCTATCTACTACTGTCGGTAGTATTATTGGAGTTAATAAAAATACTAATATAAAATAAAAAACTTATAATTTCGGTGTTTTAAATAAATAGATACTTAGTAATTAAAATTTTACTTATCAAATTTAAACTATTAAAAAAATAGTTCTTATCAATTGTTAAAAAGACTCTTTTGACTATAAATTACCAAAGTGATTTAATTATCACTGGAGGTGGTTTAATGGCAAAAAAAGCTTATTAAAAGTGATAATAAAGAACTTATACCCTTAAGCTT
>CANTWP010000045.1 GCA_947853245.1 uncultured Bacilli bacterium
GTTCCTCAAAAAGCAGTTATGTTTAATGGAACCGTTAAATCTAATGTTGCTTATGGTGATAGTGGAAAAGGTGAGATAACTTTATCCAAAGTAAAAGACGCTATAAAAATAGCCCAAGCTAAAGAATTTGTAGAAAAGATGGATGACAAATATGATACACATATTGCTCAAGGTGGTACTAATGTATCTGGTGGTCAAAAACAACGTTTAGCAATAGCACGTGCAATCGCCAGAGATCCTGAAATATATATATTTGATGATTCATTTTCAGCTTTAGATTATAAAACTGATTCTGTTTTAAGAAAAGAACTTAAAAAATATACTAAAGATGCTACTAGTTTAATAGTTGCTCAAAGAATTGGTACTATTATGAATGCTGATAAGATTATTGTTTTAGATAATGGTGAATGTGTTGGTATTGGTACTCATAAAGAATTATTAAAAAATTGTGAAGTTTATAAGCAAATAGCTTTGTCTCAACTTTCAAAGGAGGAACTGGAAAATGCATAATGAACAAAATCGTCCTAAAAGACAAGGCCCTGGTGGTCATGGCCCAATGGTGGCTGAAAAAGCTAAAGACTTTAAAAGTGCCATCACTCGTTTATTTACAGAATTAAAAAGTTTCCATGTCCTTATAATGATCGCTTTAGTATTAGCAGCCTTAGGATCAGTTCTTGCTATATTTGCTCCAAATAAGTTATCTGATTTAACAGACAAAATATCTAGTGGTTTAATAATCAATAAAGATAATTTTACTCAAATATCAGAAGAAATGAGTGCTAATTTAAATGAAGAAACTTTAAAACAACAATTACCTTTAGTATTAAGTCCTGATATGTCAGAAAAAAATATCAGTAAGATATTAAGTAGTAGTGATATTAGTGATACTGATAAATTAAAATTTCAAGAATTACTAAAAAATATGAATATTGGATCTAGTAATATGACACAGATATTTAAAGAAATACCTGATAGTATTATTCCTTTGATATTAAAAGATTCTGTTTATAATGGTGTCAATGTATCTACTAGTGATAAGATTAATCTTATTAAGATGATACCTAGTGAAGGTTCACAGGGAGTATCAGGTACTTTTCCGGAAAGTATTGGTCGCATATTTTTTAAAGAATTTATAGTAGATGATATTACAATAACAGTAGATGATCAAATTAAATTTATAAGTGCCATGAGTACTATTAATATTAGTAATTCTACAGAATTATATAAAGCTATAGATAATGCTCCAGATAGTATTAAACAATTATTAGAACCACATATGGATATGGATGCTATTTGGAAGTTAACATTATTCTTAATTATTTTATATGTAGTTAGTGCGATATTTACATATATTGAATCTGTTTCTATGACAAATGTTTCAAATATATTTGCTAAAAAACTTAGGGATAAGATTTCTACAAAGATTAATAGATTACCACTTACATATTTTGATAATCACGCAACAGGTGATATTTTATCTCGTGTAACTAATGATGTTGATATGATTGCTCAATCAATGAACCAGTCTTTAGCCACCCTTGTTAGTGCGATAACGTTGTTTATAGGAACAATCATTATGATGTTTTATACAAACGGGATTATGGCTATAACAGCAATTCTAGCTAGTTTATTTGGATTTATATTTATGTTTGGTATTTTAGGTAAATCTCAAAAATATTTTACAGCACGTCAAGAAGAATTAGGAAATTTAAATGGTCATATTGAAGAAGTATATTCTGGCCTTAATGTTGTTAAAGTATATAATGGTAAAAAAGAATCTGATGCTAAGTTTGATGAATATAATAAAAAGGTATATGATGCAAATCGTAAGAGTCAATTCTTATCAGGTCTTATGATGCCAATGATGAATTTTATTGGAAACTTTGGTTACGTTGCTGTCTGTATAGTAGGAGCATTACTCACATTAAATGGTCATATTAGTTTTGGTGTAATAGTAGCATTTATTTCATATGTTAGATTATTTACTTCGCCACTATCTCAAATAGCGCAAGCAATGACTTCATTACAGTCTACAGCTGCTGCTAGTGAGCGAGTATTTGAATTCCTAGATGAAAAAGAGATGAGTAAAGAAAAAGCAACTAAAGTTCTTAAAAAATCTGAAGTAAAAGGAAAGATTGAGTTTAAGAATGTAATGTTTCAATATGAAGGAAACGATACGCCAACAATTCATAATTTCAGTGCTACTGCTTTACCAGGGCAGAAGATTGCTATAGTAGGTCCTACTGGTGCTGGTAAAACAACTATGGTAAATTTACTTATGAAATTTTATGAAATAAATTCTGGTGATATCTTAATAGATAATGTATCTACAAAAGAACTTACTAGAGGTAATGTCCATGATTTATTTACAATGATTCTTCAAGATACTTGGATTTTTGAGGGTACTGTTAAAGAAAATATTAGATATAATCGTAAGAAAATAAGTGATGATAGAATCAAAGAAGTTTGTAAAATAGTTGGAGTAGATCATTTTATTAAAGCATTACCAAATGGATATGATTCGGAGTTATCTGATAATGATAGTGTCTCAGCAGGCCAAAGACAATTACTTACAATTGCGCGTGGTATGATTGAAGATGCTCCATTCTTGATTTTAGATGAAGCTACTTCTAATGTTGATACGAGAACAGAAGAACTTGTTCAAGCTGCAATGGATAAACTAATGGAAGGCCGTACTAGTTTTATAATTGCACATAGATTATCAACTATTAAAAATGCTGATCTTATTTTGGTTATGAGAGATGGTAATATTATAGAACAGGGAAATCATACTGAATTAATGAATAAAAATGGTTTTTATGCCGAACTTTATAATTCCCAATTTGAACTGTAAAAAAAGTTTGATTTGTAAAGTAATTATTACACTTACAAATCAAACTTTTAAATTTATTAAATTAATTTAATACTTAATATAAGTTGAAAATAAAATATAAAAAGTCTATAATGTATTTATGCAATATATTTTTGCTTATTATAAATGGAGAATGTATTATGACTAATTTATATCTTTCATATGCAATAATTGAATTTTTTTTGATTTTGTATAGTTATTCAATTTTTTTAAAGTTAAGTGATAATTTAGGATCTAAATTTGAAGTAACAATTTTAAAGTTAATTATTTATTCTTTTTTTGTAGTTTTAGTAACGGATATTATATGGACCCTAGTCGAAGGTGATATTATACATGTTGGTTTATTTTTTTATTCTTTTATAAATGGTATTTCTTTATGTGGTGTTGTTTGTGGTTGTTATTTATGGTACTCTTTTGTAGAATATAAATTGAATAAACATGATAATAAAAGAAGAAAAATTATTATGAGTATTCCTGCAATATTTACAATTATTATAAATTTAACGTCTATATTTACAAAATGGACTTTTTATGTTGATATTAATGGTCATTATACATACGGCTCATTTGCGTTTATACAAACTTTTTGCTGTTACTTTTATTTAGTTATAACAATTTTTAATTGTATTAATAAGGCAATTAAGACTAAGATAAAAGAAGAGAGAAAAGAATATATGTTATATACTACTTATATAATATTTGTCATAATATCTAGAATATTTGAAGATTGTTTTTCAATGATTCCAATACTTTATTTAAGTATATTTTTAATTATCCAGCTTTTATTTTTAACAATTCAAAATAAAAACATATTTTTTGATTCATTAACAGGCTTAAATAACAGGAGAAAATTAAATAGTTATTTAGCTGGAAAATTAAAAAGTGTTTCGGATGCACATCCTATAGGTATATTTATGTTAGATATAAATAATTTTAAAATTATAAATGATAATTATGGTCATCTTGAAGGAGATAAAGCACTTCAGGTTGTAGCGGAAATAATTTCTGATTTTTCAACTTCAAATAATGCTTTCACTGCGAGATATGGCGGAGATGAATTTTGTATTATTTTAGATTGTGATTTTATAAATTATGAAAGAACAATAAAGAATCTGCAAAATTTATTTAAAAATATAAATCTAAGTAAAGATGAAACCATTTCTCTTAGTATAGGTGGGTACTTTTGTTCTAATAACAAAGTGAATGCTAAGGAAGTTTTAGATTATGCAGATAAAGAATTATATACGAATAAAAAAGAATGGCATAAATTTAATTAATAAGTAATATGCCATTTTTTATTGTAAGCATATAAATGAATTAAGTTTATTGAATTCTTATAAATAAATTTATTTTTAATAGATAAACTATTTACACACTCACCACTTAGTGTAAATAGTACCTATATATGATTATAGGTAAGTTTTATAACTTACTTTTTTTGTTATATCGATAATAACATATAATCTTAAATTGTCAAAGACCTAAATTCTACCATCAAACATAATATATAATTCTTATAATATTGTTCCCAAGTTTTTATACACTTGATCCAATTTTTTCGATATATTTTGAGTAGATAAGTATAAGCGTTTCATAAAATATATATCTGTTGGAAATACTGATTTTGTTTTATTATATTTCCTAAATAGTCTATTTACAGACTCATTTTCAAATTAATTTATTATATTTAATTTTTAAGTATATATTTTTGATTTCCTCATGTGATATTTTTATTTCATTTCTATTTAAAAGTATTTCTAATGTTGTATCCTGTAATTCATCAATTTTTATAAGTATTTTCTTGTGTTTTTATTTTAAGATTATTTTATTGATATTATAGTTTTATTCATTATTAAAAAATATAAAAAGGATTTTAGACATTTTTGTTGAATATTAATTTAGGAGGTGTTAAATGGTATTTAATAAAGATATATCAGGAATTCAAAATGAAATAGAATTCGTAGAAAAATTAAATAATAAGAAAGTAGGTGAATTAGATCCTTTATTTTATTGCTTAATAGAAGATTTATATAAAGAAAAAGATGTTAATAATATTATAAAATGTTGGCAAAATGATGAACCTCAAAAAAGTGATATCTTTATTTCTATTAATAACAATATCAAAGGAATAAGTATTAAAAAAGGTGTTAAAAATTCTATACATGTTGAACGTATAAGTGATTTTATTCATTTCTTGATTGAAAATAGTATTAGTAGGGAAGTAGTAATTTCGTATTTAAAGTATCATTATGCTGATGGAACAACTAATGGTAAAGGTGAAGTTAGACTATCGGTAGAAGAATATAAAAAGGAACATCAAGATGAAATTGATATGATTAATAAAAGTTTTAATCAGGTTGATATAATCAATAAGATTATTGATAGATTTATTTTACAGGGTAGACATAGTACTGAAAAAATTGATATGCTTATTTATGGTGTAGTAAATGATTTCATTTGGATTACTGCTGAAGATGTTAGAAAATTAATTCTTTCTAAGATAGATGTTTATTCAACCGCAGTTCATTTTGGATCTTTAACGGTTCAACCAATGAACCGTTGCTTAAATAGAAATCCTTTGTATGAGAGTAAAAGGTTTTGTGTTCAAATTAAGTGGTACAATATTAGTGATGATATTATTGAAAATATGAATGATAAGATTATGGAAAAATGTTTAGATTAATTTTTATATTGATACTAAAATAGATTCAATTAAGTAATAGTTCAATGGTATTTGAAAATATTGATGGTTTTATTATTTTTTTTGGAATGCTTCCAATGCTAATAACGTGGGTTATAAATAAAAAAACGAACTAAATAAATAGTTCGATTATTTCAAATGGAGCGATAACTCACCACCTTTAAGAAAAAATAATAGATTAAATCTAACAATATTAGTATACATAATTTTTTGATAATTGGAAATATATTTAGAAAAACTTATTTGTTAGTTTTAACAAATATATTATAATTTTGTCTAAAAGCAAGGTTAAAAAGCATTGACAATAAGTGCAAAAAATGTTAGTATAGTACTCATTAAAAAGTTTATTTTATAGGTTGGTGATTGTATATGAAAAGTTTTTCATTACAAAATTTATATGTGTTTAAAATGTTGTTAAATGGCAAATATTTATCGACTAATATTGTATATATAAATGGAGAGTAAAAAGATTCATTGATTTTACTCTCTAATTTTTTATATTATATTAATAGTGTGAGGTGGTTTTATGAAAGTTGTTTTATTATCTGGTGGTAGTGGCACAAGACTTTGGCCAATTTCAAATGAAAGTTGTCCAAAACAGTTTATTCCTTTTTTTGAAGATAATGAGAGTATGTTATATTCTACATATAAAAATGTAAAAAAACATTTTTCTGACATTTATATTGCTACTCAAAGGGATTATTTTGATTTAATAAAAACTCAAATTTCTAAAAATATAAATTTTATAGAAGAACCAAATAAAATAGGAACATTTGGAGCTATTTTAAATATAGCAGTATATTTTAAATGTTGCAAAATGTTAAATGATGATGAGTTAATAGCAGTAATTCCAACAGATCATGATGTCGATTCAAAATTTTATAAAATTTTAAATGAAACGACATCTAAAATAGATGAAGTTGCGAATATGTGTTTAATAGGAATTAAACCAACTTCTTCATCAACTAAATTTGGTTATATTTTACATAAAAATAATAAAGTAGAAAAATTTATAGAAAAACCCACAATGGAAGTTGCAAAACAATTAATAGATAATAATTCACTGTGGAATAGTGGTATATTAGTTTTTAAGTTAAAATATATAATAGAATTATCTAAAAAATATTTAAAATACAATACATATGATGAATTTATTAATATGTATAACAATCTACCAAAAAATAGTTTTGATAGAGAAGTTTTAGAGAAAGAAAAAAATATTGCAATAATTGAAACAAATGATAGTTGGAATGATTTAGGAACTTGGGATTCTTTATCTGCTAAAATATCTACACCAGATCAATATAATACGAATATAATAAATTTTGAAAATAAAGAGATTAGAAATAATGGAATTAGGGATGCCATTATTGTTAATAGTGTAGAAGGTTTAGCTTTAATTAATAAAAATAATGAGTGTTTTTATTGGAAAGATTGGGGATATTATAAAGTTATAAAAAATTATGAAGAAGAAAATAATATAAAGATAAAATTTTTAAATATATTTTCAGAAAATAATATTAGTTATCAATATCATAAATATAGAAATGAAAATTGGTTTATATTAAAAGGTAATGGTAGTGTGATTATTGATAATAAATTATTTAAAGTTAAAGCAGGAGATGTATTAACCATTGATAAAAATAAATTACATTGTATTAGAGCTAATAGTGATTTACAAATGATTGAAATTCAACATGGACAAAAAAATATCGAAAACGACATTGTTAAAATAGAAACTGATTGGAAGAAAATTTTAAAAATTATTAGGGAGAAATAAATATGAATAAAAAAATATATTATCCATTAGAAGAAAATTTTGAAATTATAAGTAAAATTTATGGGAGTTCTTTTTTAAAAAATATAAAAAATGACAATTTAAATATAAATGATTGTCTAATTGCGAATGAAATATTGGCTCAACAACTATATGGTGTTGAAATATACAATGCTTTAAAGGATAACAATCTTGATATAATAAAAACTAAATTTTATGAATTGAAAAATTGCCAATATAAAAAATCCATTTTAAAAGACATTGATTTTAATAATGTTGGAATGTTAGTTATCAGACCGGAAAATGTTGGTCTGATTGAACAATATGAAAAATTTTTAACTAAAAAAGGATTAGATGTAATTTATACGAAAAAAATCAAAATTAATTTTGAACAATACTTATTAATGTATTTACATGGCTTACTGCCAAAAGAGTCAAGATATGATTTTCCAACCAGAACTTTAAATTATGTAAATAAAGATTGTTATTTGATTTTCGTATATTCAAATAATACAAAAATATTACCTATATCAGATTATTTAATTTCTTTTAAAGGAAAACAAGGAAAGAATCAAACCGGTACATTAAGAGGGGACATAGCTTATAATGGTTTAAAACAATATTTATTACCCAATGGATTAGAGTTTTCTGATATAAAATTTAATGTTTTATTTGATCCTATTGGCATGTGTAGATTACTTGTTAGAAATCAGATTCCTTCGGATAATTCACATAATATTGCTGATTTGAAATTATTATATTATGTTGGTCAAGCAGTTCACGTTCCTGATTCACACGAAATAATAGATGATTTTAGGGTGTTGTGCAATGAAAATGACATAGATTGTTTAGAACAAAAGATAAAAAAATTAAAAAATAAAACTAATTAATGTTTTCAATTAGTTCTACTAAATCACCAATATCTTTTATAGAGTGACTATGATGACTTAAGTTTCCAAATCCATATTGGGCATATATAAATAAAATATTGTTATTAATTGCTGATAAGTAATCATTACTTGTATCACCTATATAACAGGTTTCTTCAGATTTAAGACAATTTCTTTTTAAAATAATATTAATATTGTCTTCTTTTGATTTTTTAGTATTTCCATTACATTCAAAATCTTTAATTAATTCATTTAAATTATAATATTCTAAAAAACTTTCTATATATCCGGATTGACAATTACTGACAATAAATAGCTTATATTTTTTTGATAATTTTTTTAAAGTAGATATGGAATTTTTAAAAATATTTGCACCATGTTGTTTTAGATAAATTACTTCTTCCTTTTCACAAAGATTTAATATATAATCTGCTTGTTTTGAAGAATAGTTACTGAAGAAAGCTTTTTTATAAAAGTCACTAGTTTTTCCCATTAAATTATTAAAATCATTTACATTTAATGAAATATCATATTCATTTTGCAAAACTTTATTCCAAGCATTTAAAATTTGTTGTCTAGAGTCCCATAATGTTCCGTCTAAATCAAATATAATATTTTTAATTTTGCTCATGTGTTCACCTCAAAAATATTGTAACATATATGATGAATTTAGTAAATTAAACAAAAAATTAACAGAAAATTAAGGAGGCATACAAAATGAAGTATAATGATATAACTTTTAAAGAAAATGCAAAGAAATTTTTTAATGAAATTAATTATAATTGTTTAATGATTTATTCAGAAACTTCAATGGAAAAAAATAATGTAGTTATATTAAATAAAAATATAAAATTATTAAGTACAAAATTAATAACAAAAGATAAGAAAAAAATTGATAGTAAATTAAATGAATTTAAAAATTATGAAAAAATAATAACATTTGGTGGGGGTACAGCAACAGATATAGGGAAATACATTGCTTATAAATTAAAAAAGAAACTAATTTGTATACCCACAATGTTATCAACTAATGCATTTTCTACAAATAAAGTAGCTTTAAAAGTAAAAAATAAAATAGAATCATTGGATGCAATTTTACCTTCTAAAATATTACTTGATGATAACATATTACAATTATCAGCAAAAAATAATTTATATGGAATTGCAGATATATTTTCTATTTATACTGCATTAAATGATTGGTCTTTAGCTATAGAGTATAATAATGAAATTAAAACTGATGAGTACGATTTGGCTAATAATTTATTATCCTTTACATTAGATTATATTAACAAGGAGAGTAATGAAAAAATTAAAAATAATATTGAAATATTGTATAATTTAATTGGAGAATCAGGCCATATTACAAATCAGTATGGCAGTGGCAAACCAGAAAGTGGCTCAGAGCATATATTTGCAAAAGCTTTGGAAAAAGAAATAAAAATTCCCCATGCCATAGCAGTAGCAAATGGAATATTAATAATGGGAATTTCTCAATCTTTATATATTAATAAAACATTTAATATGGAAATATTTAATGCTTTGTACAAATTAGGAATATATGAGTTGAACAAAGAATATAATATTACCTATGATTTAATAGATTCTGTTTTTAAAAATTTAAAATCACGAATTGACAGATTTTCTATAGTAAATTTAATTTGTAATGATGAAGAGAAAAAAAATAAAGTTATAAAAGAATATAAAAGAATATTAAATAATAAATAAATTTTGAAAGATTTTGGTGATTGTATGATAATAATTAATGATTTTTTTAAAAGAAGAAAAGAAGCAGTATCAAATCAAATGGAATTAATTGCAAAATATAACAATTGTGAAATAGTTGCGGCAACAAGATTTATGAATCAAAAAGCTTTACAAGCAGATGAATTAAAAGATAATATATATATTTATTCTCCAATATTTTATCCGTTTGAAATGATAAAACATATTAAGTCTACTTCAGGAATAATTCATGTTTTTGAAGAAACATCTTCAAAATTGAAAGAAATAACTTTTAATATTACAAAAAGACCTGTTTATGTATCTTTATATCGAATGCCATCAAATAGACAAATTAATCATTTGAAAAGATATAAGTATTTAAAAGGAATTTTTGTTGAATTGGAGCAACATAAACAGATATTAATTAGTGAGGGTTTTGATTCAGAAAAAATATATATAACTCCAACTCCAACAAAATTTAATAGAAATAAATCAGAAAAAAAATATAATCCTAATGAAATTGAAATTTTGTTTGCTAGTTGGAATATGTCGGAGGGTAATCCATTATATGATAGGGGATTAATTTATTTATTGGATTTGCTTATAAAAAACTCACACTTAAGATTAACTGTTGTATTAAGAGATAATAATGTAAAAGAATTTTTAAATGAAATAGCAAAAAGAGATTTAAACAATAGAGTAAAATTAATTGATGTTGAAACAGATGAAGAATTAGAAAAACTATTCGAAAACACTGATTTTGTTGCATTTCCAGCTCAGAAAAGAATAGTGAAAGATGTACCTAATTCTTTAATTGATGGATTATGCAAAGGTAAACCCATCATAATATCTGACATCTTGAATTTTAGTAATGTAGTAGAAAAAAATAATATAGGCTTTGTTATTAAAGATGGTTCTTTAGATTTGAATTTAAATTTATCAATTGAAGAATATGAAAAACTATCGACAGGTGCTTATGAATATTCAAAAGTTCATAGTAAAGAAAATTATGTAAAAGTTATAAGTGATGGATATTTTTGTTGTAATTATGAAGATAATATAAATAAAATTTATGTCAAAGATAGGAGAAAAAAATGAAAATAGCAATTATTACTCCGTGGTCTATTAGACCAAATGCAGTTGGAGGAACAGAAAGATTTGTAATGGATTTGGCTAATTCTTTTACAAAAATGGGTAATGCAGTAGATGTTTATATGTTGTCTGGAGAAGAATATACTAAAAATAACATTAATTTTAAAAATGTAAATTTATTTAATACTAACGAAATAATAGATGAATATTTTTTGAGAAAAAAATTCAATGATTTTGCTTCAAAAGATGCATATGTAAATTTAGCAAATAGAATTGAAGATTTAGTAAGCTTTGAAGAATATGATTTGATTCATATTAATTCCCAATTATTTTTGAAATTATGTGAAGATAAAAATAGAATTTTTACCATACATACAAATCCATTTGAATATAAATTAGATTGGGGAAATAAATCTTTTGAAACCATGTTAAAATTAATGAAAGATGAGAGTAATTTTGAAAATACATATTTTGTAACTCCGTCTAAACATTACGCTGCAGAATACAGTAAATTAGCAAATGTTAAAATAGATTTTATTCCACATGCAATAGATATTAATAGATTAATAAATAATAATACTATAAATGAAATAAAAGAAGAATTAAATATAGAAGATAGTAAAAAAGTAATTTTATTACCTAGTAGACTTGAGCCTATACAAAAACAGCCAATGTTATTTATGAAAGCATTTGCTAAATTAGATACTGAGGAAAAAAATAAATTTAATATAATTTGTACTGGAGCGGACAAACAATATTTAAAATATAAGGAAGAAATAGAACGTTTTTGTGAAGAAAATAATATTAATATATTAATTACAAGATTTAATGAGATGGCTGATGCATATAAAATAGCAGATATAATAGTTTTACCTAGTCAATCAGAAAGTTTTGGATATTCTGCATTAGAGTCCTTATCTTTGGGAAAATGTACTATTATAAATAATATACCTACTTATATGGAAGTGGTAGATGGTAGTAAAAATTATTACACATTTGATAACTCGGTCGAATCTTTATATGAAATATTAACTAAAGTTTTGAATACAAATTTACAAATAGTTGAGCAACCTCAAAAATGGATGGAAAAATATTCAACTGAATTATTTGGTCAAAGATATATAAATTTATTAAAAAAATAATTTACTAATTTTTTGTTAGATGATATACTTGTTATGTTTATTAAAATAGGAGGAAAATAATATATGGAATTAAGAGATTTATACGATTGTAAAAGAATACTAACTGGAGAAGTATTAGAAAAAGGAAATGAAGTGCCATTGGGGAAATATTATATTACAGTAGCTGTATTTATTGAAAATGAAAAAGGTGAATTTTTATTACAAAAAAGAGTAGTAAGAAAAGATGGAAAGTGGGCAACAACGGGTGGCCATCCAAAATCTGGAGAAAGTAGCTTGGAAGGTATGGTTACAGAAATTCAAGAAGAATTAGGAGTAGATGTAAAGCAAAATGAATTGACATTATTTAAAACAATTCAAACAGAAGATGATTTTGTTGATTTATATTATTTGAGAAAAAATATTAATGTTGAAGATATAGTTATACAAGAAGAAGAAGTGGAAAAAGTAATGTGGGCTTCTCGTGATCAAATAAAAGATTTAATAGACAATGAACAATTTTCATCAAGTCATGCAGAATTTTACAATTATTGTATCAATTTTTTAAGTAATTAAAAAAGTTTTATAAAAATGATGAAATTTTAGATTAAAATGTAATAAATGATATTATAAAAAATGTCCAAAAATCACTTTAAAATCAGTTAAAATCCTTAGAAACTGATATATGAGCATAAGTAGATGCCACCAATTAACTTAAAATCCTTTATTTCTAAAGGATTTTAAGGGTAGCAAATCTGATTTTGCACTTGCAAAATTGGACTCTTTTTGTCCGAAAATAATTTATAATATGTGTTTTTGCTTTATTTATAAAGCTTTTTTTATGTCCATAATTTATGTATATTTATGGACAATTTATCCAAAATACGTGATTCTTGTGGACATAGTTTTTTATGATTGTTCAGTTGAAATTATCTTGTTTCTAACAACAATTCCTAATTTTAAACCAGTTTCATTTCCGTAATGCTTATTTTCTATTATAGGAATAATTTTTAATAGTTCTTGATTATCACTAGTAGTATAAGATAATGTTTCTATATCGCTTTTTGTAGTTGTTTCATTATCTTCAAAATAGTCTATATCACAGTACTGTCTTAAATAGTTTAAATAACTTTCTATTTGATACCTTTTCATTGTACTAGATACTAATAATATTTCTTTTTTACCATTAACATCAATTGGTAATGAAAAATCATATGCACCAACTATAGATAGTTTTTCTATTTTATCGACAAATGAACTTCTAAAATTAATTTGTTTAATAATTAGTTTTCCATTATTATCTTTATCAATGATAACAGTATCGATATATTTAGATATAAAATCTTGTTTTTGTTCTTTTGTTTTTATATTCCATTCAAAGTC
>CANTWP010000046.1 GCA_947853245.1 uncultured Bacilli bacterium
TAGATAAAAAACCTATTACAATTAAAGTATTAAATACTAGAGTTGATACAGCTAGAGATTTAGTTTTAAAACTATACACAAAAACTAAAGATATTATGAAAAATGCTAGATTCGCTGAAATGGCTATTGTTTATGGTAACAGATATCGCAGTAGTGTTGAAGGAATAGATAAGAATTTAACTTATTCTGAAGTATTATTCTTTAAAGGAGAATATAAGAAATCGTTAGAACTTACAATAAATATTTTAAATCGTATTGAACCAGGAATTTACGATAAATTATCAAAACTCTATGGTGAATAAAAATAGTGATATTATTTAATATCACTTAATTTTTATTAAATGAAGAGGTGTCTTATGGATAATGAGAATTATATTTTAACTATAAATAATAAGGCGTTTGATACGACAAATTTATCTATTGTTGATATTGTCAACAATATAGATAAATATGAAATAAAATCTATAAAAATTGATGAATTGATTATACAAATAGGAAATGTTAATTATCAATATACTGATATGACTAATCCTATTAGTTTTTCAGGTAATGATTTTTTTGCTAAAAATACTTTACATATAAATAAGCAATACTATTATGAACATAAGCCAGAATTAGATGGTTTGATTAACTTAATTTTAGGGGCTAGTAAAAAAAATATTAAGTTAGAAAGTGTGGACATTATAAATGATAATGTCTTAACTACTGTTTTAAATAATAAAAATCTAGAAGAAATTTATTTAGGTAGTAGAAATAATCCATTTAAATTAACTAAAGAAATATATGAAAAATTTAAAGGTAAACATATTAAAAAGATACATACAGCTGATGTAGAAGAAGATTTAAAAGTAATATTTGATCCTATAATTTCTTATAATTATAAACCCAATCAGATAGGATACAATAGCTTGTATAAATTACAAACATTAGATAGATTACATATTAGTGGCTTTTTAAGTGATGAAGAATTATTAAGCTTAAAATATATAAAAGATGGAATTAATATAGAATTTTTTGATGTTGAAGAAAATATAATAAAAGTTGTAGAAAAATTAGATGAATATTCTAAACATTGTAATATCAAAATAAATTGTTTAAATGATAATAAAAATAAACTAAATAATTATCTTTTTAATAATTTAGATAAGTTAAGGAAACAAAATATAACTATAAACATAGCGCTTGAAGAAATGAGTTTAGATAATTATATAAACTATGAACAAAGGTTATATGATATGGTAAAGCCCGCAATGCATTTAAGTCCATTTGAACGTTATTTATTTGCTTATAATGTAGTTAAAAAATTTAAAAAATATAAAGAAAATAAAGATGATAAAGATGCCTCTAGAAACTTATATAAAATTTTAAATAATGAATATATGGTATGTGTTGGTTATTCCAAAATGTTAGGTGATTTATTATATAAACTAGGAATTGAAAATACATATTATGATCTTGAGGTAGATATTACTTTTGACAATGTTCCTTTAGATACTCATATAGTTACAGAAGAAATGTTAAAAGATTATGATTACGGTGGACATGCTAGAAGAAAAGTCCATTTGATTGACGAAAAATATGGTATTGATGGAATATTTTTAACTGATCCTACTTGGGATAATGATATGGAAAATGATGCTTATAATCATGCTTTAATGACACAATCTGAATATATAGGAATGAAGCGCTATTCATATGCTAAATGGCAATCTTTTACTGTAGATGAAACTTTTTTCTCTGAAAATATAGAGGAATTTTATAATAAAACTAATATTTGGATGAACAAGCAAAAAGATAAAAAGAATATAGAGGCTGATTTTATATATATGATTAGTTCTGATATAAATAAGTTAGATAAATCTTTTTATACCGAATTATGTCGCAATTATCCTAAAGTAGTTTCTTCTTTGAGTGAATACACTAAAGAAGAAATTCAAGGTATTATGTATATTTTAGGAAATTATATAGTATCTAAGGTCAACAACCCTATAAAAGGCGAACAATTAAGAGATGCTGTTGAAGTAATATATAGAAATTGTTATGGAATTACAAATGAAGAAGAATTAACTAAAAAAATAGAAGAAACTATGAAATATAATAGCGAAAGACATAAACAGGTGTTTCCTACTAGACATAAACAAGATAAAGAAGGAAATGAAATTATATATGTAGATGTAGAAAATAAATTTGATATTTCAAACAATAGTTTTATAAGATAGGAGTGCAGATTAAGTGGAATTACTAGATGTATTAGATGTTAACGGTAATAAAACAGGAATTACTAAAGATAAGGATGAAATATATAAAACTGGAGAATGGTTTCGTAGTGTTCATATATGGATTATCAATAATAAAAATGAAATATTGTTACAAAAAAGAAGTTCTTATAAAACTACTTTTCCTAATTTGTGGGCAGTATCAGTTTCAGGTCATGTAATGACTGGTGAAAATAGTATTGATACAGTAATAAGAGAAATAAAAGAGGAATTAAATTTTGATGTTAAAAAAGAGAACTGCAAATATCTATTTACAATAAAACGTCAAAATATTTTTGATAATTGTATTAATAGAGTATTTGATGATGTTTACTTATTAAAATTAAATGTTGATGTGGATACAGCTAAATTACAAAAATCTGAGTTATGTGAAATAAAATATTTTGATATTAATTATTTAAAAGAAGCTCTTAATAATAATGATCCACACTTTGTACCAATGGATTTAGAGAAAGAACAATTATTTAAATATTTAGAAAGTAATGTTTTTTAATTAAAAATATTGCTTTTTTAAGTTTTTTAGTATTTAATATTGTGGAAGTGAGGTTTGTATATGGATAAATTAATACTTATAAAATATGGTGAATTAACAACAAAAAAAGATAATCGTAAGTTATTTATAAAAATTTTAAAGAATAATATTATCAAAAAATTAAATAGTATAAATGTTGAAATTAATTCTAATAATTCTTGTATGTATATAAAAACAAACAATCAAAATTTTGATACTGTTTTAAATTTGTTGAATCAAGTTTTTGGAATACATAGTATAGTTGTATGTGATAGAGTAAATAATAATATTGAGGATATTTATTCTAAAGCTTTAGAGATTATGTCTAATGAAAATTTTAAAACTTTTAAAGTAGAAACTAAACGTTCTGATAAAAGTTTTCCTATTAATTCACTAGAATTTAGTGGAAAAGTAGGTGGAGTGATTTTAAAAAATATTTCTTGTAAAGTAGATGTGCATAATCCAGATATTACTCTTTATGTAGAAATACGTACTGAAGGAACATTTATTTATACTAATTCTAATAAGGGTTTAGGTGGATATCCAGTGGGTGTTCAAGGTAAAGGCTTACTTATGTTATCTGGTGGTATTGATTCTCCAGTAGCGGGATATCTTACTTTAAAACGTGGTGTTGATTTAGAATGTCTTTATTTTGAATCTCCTCCACATACTAGTGTGGAAGCTAAAAATAAAGTAATTAAATTGGCTTCAATTATTAATAATTATTCAGGAAATATTAAAGTTCATGTTGTGCCTTTTACGAAGTTGCAAGAAGAAATATATAAGAATGTTCCTGATACTTATATTGTAACCATAATGCGAAGAATGATGTATCGTATTGCGGAAATGGTTGCTAAAAGAAGAAACTGTAAAGTAATTGTTAATGGTGAAAGTATTGGACAAGTAGCAAGTCAAACATTAACTAGTATGGTTGTTATTAATAATGTAACAAATATGCCAGTTATTCGTCCAGTTGCCTGTTTAGACAAATTAGAAATTATTGATATTGCTAAAAAACTAGGAACATATGAAACTAGTATTTTACCTTATGAAGATTGTTGTACAATTTTTGT
>CANTWP010000047.1 GCA_947853245.1 uncultured Bacilli bacterium
ATATTTCTGTACTAGCAAATATAAGACTTATAAACGCCTTTATTATAATAAATATTTTCATTTTAGTCAACAAAAAACAGTTTACGAAACGTAAACTACCATTCATCTTTTTTTCTCTGCTTATATATAATCAAGCCAACAATAAATATCAAAAAAGCGCTTGCTGTCATATATGGATAATAACGAGCAATAAAATTTCTAAAACGATTCCAAAAATTATTTTCTATTTCATTATCTATTACAGGTTCTTCTTTTTCCTGTTGATGTTTATAATCTTCCACTTTTCTTTTAAAAGTTTGGTAATCTATATTACCTATATTATTCCATTTTTGACACAAAGAATATGTCTCAATTCCAGAACATAAAGGATCGTTATAATACTTGTTAAAATTAGGGGTTGTAACAGTAATTCTAGTAACAATAGATGCTGTACAAACCTTTTTGTTATTTAATACACTAAAAGTAAAAGACTTACCAGCTTCATAATTTGGAGCAATAATTATTCCAGAATTATTACTATCATAAATAACTGTTAGATCAAATGTATCATAATCAACTATGTATAAATCTTTATCGACATTATGAAAATTAATATTAAAACTTACATTACCATTCTGTTCTTCGTAATCAAAAGTAGTTTGAATTTCATTAGCAAGTTTTTTAAATCTATTAATTTGACTATCTGTACAATCAGCAGCAAACACTCCAATTGGCATCCATAAACAAATTAATAATAACACTAAAAATATTTTCTTCATGTTATCACCTACTATTGAACAATAACAGTACGTACTACCTTAGCTAGCTCTCCCTTACTGCTTAAAGCGGTATAAACAACTTCATAATCTCTAGGTTTATAAACATCTATACTAGTTACTTCTTTGCCTTTTACAAAATATTGAGTAGAATAACTTAATTTAGTTGTCCCATCAAAAATATTAACTCCTAATTCTTCATAACGTACACTAATACCATTTTGCATATGTTTATCACCATTAAAAGTAACTATTAATTCTGCTACATTATCTTCTGATGGTATATCATATAAAACAACTTCATTAACAGTTCCATTATTAGTCAAACTAACATAAGTTTCATTTGATAGTGGTTTTTTTGTCTTAGGATTAACTAAAGCATTTTCTAATAAATTAGCTTTTTTTAATACACTAATCTTTATTTTAGAAGCATCACCAATATCATTGTGAGCCACATATTTTTCTGCTGAAGATTTAATGTCATCTATTAACTTTTCGTAATCTTTATCCTTATTTTCCATATTCAAGAAAATAAAAATTGGTATCATCAAAATCATAAATATTATTATCGCCAAAACTACTTTTAAAATTACACTTTTTACTTTCATAATCTCACCCTTTACTTAATTATTATTGTTTTAACTGCTTTATAAATTTTATCATTATAAAGAACAGTATATACTATAGAATAAATATTTTTAGAACTGGTATCAATATGTGATACTTCATTATCATTTAAAATATATTGTTTCGAATAACTTAGTTCGTTACCAAATTCATCTACAACTGAAATATCATACTCGGGAATTGTAGAATTCAAACTAACTTCTTCTGTTAAAAAATTACCATCAAAATTAATAATATCATTAGGACTAACATTATCTGGTATATCATAAAAATATACTTCATATTCATAATCACCAGATATTTCTTTAATTAATACATAAGTTTCATTAGATAACAATCTTCCCGTTTGAGGATTTTTTATATTTAATGGTATAAATCCTTGTTTAAGTTCACTTAACTTAACCTTAGTAATACCATCATTTTCTGGTAATTTATCAATGTTTTTTAAACTCCAATCCTTAGTAGCTTTAATAACATTATTCTTTTCAATTGATAACGCTTTTTTAGAATTATTTGAAATACCACTTTCGATAACCGGGAAAATAATTCCAGCTAAAATGCCCAAGACAATAATAACCGCCAAAACTTCCACTAGAGTAAAACCCTTTTTCATATAACTCCTACCCTCATTAAAGATTATATCATATATTTTTAAATTTGCCCATAATTTTTTTAATTAAAAAAGAGAGTTTATTTTTCACTCTCAATCCAATTTATTATTTCTTGTTCTGGCATAAATCCAGTTCTAGTTGATTTTAATTTACCATCTTTAAAAAGTAATAATGCTGGAATACTCATAATGCCATAATTCCTAGCTAAATTCTCACATTCATCGACGTTTACTTTAACCACTTTTAATCCAGCTCGATCACTAGCTAAACTTTCTAATACTGGCGATAACATCTTACATGGTCCACACCAATTAGCAAAAAAATCAACCAATACTAAATCATCACTGATTAAACTACTAAAATTTTCTTCTGTTGCATGCACAATAGCCATATTAATTTTCCTCTTTTCTATATTTTTGTAGAATTTCTTCTACATTATCTATTTTAATCTTCTCATCTTTAACTAACTTATCTACTGATTCAATGGTAACCACATTATATTTAAGAAACAAATCTAATGTTTCTTTATTAAACTCATTAGTATTAACACTTTCATCAGTATATCTGTCTTTTAATAAAACAAATTCATCGACAACTTTAGTTGTATCCTTTATTACACCTGATAGAATCGGAGTCTCATTAAGTATCTTAGGAGCCAAAGTTGATGCTCTTACTTCATTAATATTAAACATTGGCATATTAAAAACATAAAGACCAATAAATACTATAACAAGCCACTCTAAACTGCCAACAATAGCACCTAATATTTTAGAAGGAATACCCAAGATAATAGTGATTGCTAAAACTTTCTCAAAAACAGATGTCACAACCATAAGTATTTTTAAAGCAATACCTAAGACCGCTAAAACTATTATAAACGCTAATAACTCATATAAAGCAATATTTAAAACAGTAACACCTTTGATAATTCCTCCAAACTCAAAAAATGGCAAATGCTCATATAATATCGTTGAAACAGGATTTTTAAGTAAGAATGCTAAAATAACAATTACAATCATACCAACGGCTGATACTAATGATCTTGTAAACCCTCTTTTGAAACCTACTACTGCTCCAAAAATGAGTAATATAATAATAATTAAATCAACTATATTCATAAATACCTCTCTATCTATATTAAATATTATATTATAAAATTTAGAAAAAATAAAGTAATTTAACTTTTTTTATGATAAAATAATATAAGTAAAGGAATGATTATAATGACAATAACCTTAAAAGTAAGCGATAATACTAAAGAAGAAATGACTGAATTCTTTCAAGATACAATGCGTCCTAAAACTCCTGCTTATGCTATTTTTCAAGCAGATGATGCTGATTGTGTAGTAACTCTATACGAATCTGGAAAAGTAGTATTTCAAGGGCCTAGTGCCGATATTTCATCTAAACTATGGATTGAACGAGAAAGACACTTAAATCCTTTAAAAAAATTAGAAGTTACAAATAGTGAAAACAAAGAAAAAAAGGATAAAAAAGAAGATTTCTTTGACCCAAAAATTTATTACTCTAATTCCATTGGTTCTGATGAAGTTGGTACTGGGGACTTTTTTGGGCCAATCGTTGTAACCAGTACTTATGTTGCTAAAGAAAACATTCCATTTTTAGAAGAACTCGGTGTAAAAGATTCTAAAAAGTTAACCGATGAAAAAATTTTAGAAATTGTACCAAAAATTATAAAAATAATACCTTATGAAAGTATTATTCTCTCTAATAAAGAATACAATCAAAAATATAGTGCTGATACTAATATGAATAAAATTAAAGCAATTATGCATAATAGAGCTTTATTTACTATGAAAAACAAAGGTTTTAACTATGATTATATCGTCATAGATCAATTTGCTAAATCATTCGTTTATTTTAACTATTTAAAAACTAGTCCTAATGTTGTAAGAAATATAACATTCATGACTAAAGCTGAAGATAAATGTTTATCAGTAGCATGTGCCTCTTTAATTAGTCGATATATTTTCTTAAAAGAATTTGATAAATTAGGAGAATCGGTTAATACTTTTCTATTAAAAGGCGCTAACGATAAAGTTAATGAAGTTGCTAAAGATATTGTTAAAAAATATGGTTTTAATAAACTTTATGATATTGCCAAAATGAATTTTAAAAATGTAGATAAAATAAAAGAAAGCGATTAAACTTTCTTTTATTTTTTTAATGATTTACCAAATAATTTCTTAGTCTTGACTCGTTTTATACTATCTCTTTCTTTTAATAAATATTCCATATTAACTAAATCATCTTGGTTTAATTTTATATCATTACGAGTAATAACATTTTTAAGTTCCAAAGTATCACTTAAGATCCAATAAATAATATTATTATAAGCAAAAGTACTCTTTTTTAAAATAGTATTAAAATTATCTTTATATTGTTCAATAAAAGCTTTATGATCCTTTATATTTCCTAGATTATTATATAAAGTTTTCCAATAATCATAACCATATATTTTCATTAAAAAATTCCTAAAATCATTATTCATTACATCATAACATAATAAAGCAGACTGAATATCTAACTTCAATTCTTCTATATTAGTCCCTTTTAAAACCTTTTTAGCAGATTTAGATAAATAATGATAATCACCAGTAGATAAAAAATGACAAATAAAATCATTTTGATTATTAAAATTTAGTAAAATATCATAATTAGTTAAATCTACTGCATCTAAAAATAATTTTATATTATTAAAGTTTATTCTATTATTATCAAATTCCATACATAAATTCCCCTACAAAAAACGAGATTATTATATATCTTTTAACTTTATAAACACTCGAAGTGTAAAAGGTTTTAAGGAGTTGTTTTCTCAATGAATATACTATCACTTTTTACAAGTTTTGTTAACTATTTAAATCAAATTCTTG
>CANTWP010000048.1 GCA_947853245.1 uncultured Bacilli bacterium
ATATCATACTGCTTTTATTTTTCTTATCTTTTTAGTCTCACATCATTTACAATTATACAATTTTATAGTAAATTAATTTTTTATATTTTTTGAATCAATAGGATTCACGTGAATAACTGTTAAATATATATCATCTATAGTACTATTTATTTCTTTTTCTAATTTATCGGCAATCGCATGACTATCTAAAGTAGACATACTACCATCTACAAATATTGAAAATGATATTTGGTATTTATAACCAACTGGTGTTGAATTAAAATGTGTTACTTTTTCGATTTCTGTATAATTTTTAATAATATCGTATACTTTCTTTTTTTCATCATCATTCATAGCTTTATCAATTAAAACATCATAACTCTCTTTAAATATTTTTAATGCTGTAAAAAGTAATCAAATTGATATTATGCTTCCTACTATGCCATCTACAAAATAGATACCTAACACAGATAATAAGCATGCTAATAAATTTAATGAAGTTACTATACAATCATTTCTATGATCTATAGAATTAGCTTTAAGCAATAAATTATTTATTTTACGAGATATACGATTAGTATATATGTATAAAGATAACTTTACTAATATTGTAATAACACAAACTATTACTAACCATATAGAAAAATAATAATCTTTTTTATAAAATATAGATAAAAAAGAATCTTTAAAAACTAATAAAGCTGTTAAAAGCATTACTATACTGATTAACATGGAATATATATATTCAGCTTTTCCATGGCCTAAATTATGATCTTCATCATATGGTTTATTAGCTATCCTATTACCAACAAAAGTCATAAATGAAGAAAAAACATCACCCGCACTATTAAAAAAATCCGCTATCATTGATTGACTATTTGTCATAAAACCAACTATTCCTTTAATAGTTAATAATAGAATATTACCAATAATTCCCAATAAACTGGCTTTCTTTACAACTTCATTTCTATTCATATAATACCTCTTTTAAGCTAAATATTTATTTAGTTATATAATTGTATCACACATTATTTAAAGTCACAACTAAATAACTATTATTTAAAAATAGTTTTTAATTGATAATATCATCATAATTTTTTTATTTATTATCCTTTTTACCGTATAGATAGTCCATAGAAGCTTTATATTTTCTACATATCTCAATAGCAAATGCTGTTAAGAGTAAAGTCTTCCCATTTTCATATGCTGAGATAGTCGATGGTGTCGTATGTAATTCTTTCGCTAATTTATTAAGTGTTAAATTATTTTCCTTACGAAACTCTTTTAATCTATTTCCTGCAATGGTTCTTTCTATATTAACTTTTTTATTATCACTATAGTTTTTTACATTTGTTAAATTAAATAAATAATCTAAGCTAACATCAAAATAATTAGCTAACTGATTTGCTTTATTGATATTAGGTATTTCTTTATTATTCTCCCAATTACTAATACTGACACGATTTCCACCAATTATACTAGCAAGTTCCTTTTGAGTTAAATCATTATGTTCCCTAATGTTATATATTTTATTAAAACTCATATTACCACCTACTAGAAATTTTCTCATTTTTTATAATAATATAGATTTTTAGTAGGGAAATACGAAATATTTATAGTATAATAGTTAACTGTAAGTAAAAACTGTATAATATAGATTTTACTTATGTATAGTTTTAAGAAATAAAGGAGGTTTATAATTTAGATATAAATATTAAAAATATAAAATTTTCCAATCTAAATATTTCTAAAATAATTCATGCAATTTTAAAAACATTAGCAACAGCTTTAAGTAACAACTAGAATATTGAAAATTTAATCTAGAAAATGCATAAAATGCAAAGAAATTTGTTTGCTCACTAAAATTAATTGTGCTAAAAAATATCATATTTATATCTTGTTAATTATGAATATTTATAAATATACAATTTACATCCAAAACTACCAAGTGTTTATAGAACTTTATTTTCTTAGAAATATACTAAAAAAGAACAGTTAATATTGCTCTTTTTCTTCATCTTGAATAAATATTTTATTAAAACTACTACAATTATTAAAGTATTAATCTTTTGGCTTAAATAATAAACTTAAAAAGAAAGAAAATATTATAGCGGATGATATTCCAGAGGCAGTTAAATCAAACATTCCCATCAAAAGTCCCATAAAGCCATATTCTGAAGCAGCTTTCATAGCTCCATGTATTAATAAATGGCCAAAACTAGTAATAGGAACCATGGCTCCGCCACCAGCCCACAGAATGATCTTATCATACCAACTAAAAGTATCTAAGAAAGCACCAAGTACTACAAACAGTGATGTAACATGGCCTGGAGTTAATTTTGTATTATCTAAAATTAATTGACCTATCACACAAACGATACCACAGAATAAAAAGGCATTTACATAAATCATTCTACTACCTCCAAACTAATTGCATGCGCAATACTTGGTATTGTTAACTTTTGATTAACCATGGTTTGACTCATCAAAGCGCCGGTTGCCACTAATAAAACACGTTTATATTTTTTATTTTTCATCATATCAAATATATAAGAATATGCGATTAGGGGTAAACAAGCTGGACCACTACCACCAGCATATACTGGTTCATCATCAATATTAAAAATCATTGAAGCAGCATCGTCATACTTATTAAGTTCAATATTATATTCTGTCTTCATATATTCTTTTAATATTGATTTTCCATAAATTCCTAAATCACCAGTTAATACTAGATCATAGTAATCGATAGTTCGACCAGTATCAACTAAATGATTATATATAGTAGATGCAGCAGCTGGAGCCATAACTGCTCCCATATGATATACATCTTTTATGCCTAAATCAGTTACTATACCAATTGTTGTAGAATCTACTTTAATTGGGGATTTTTCTCTTGAAAGATAAGCACTTGCTCCACCAGTGGTTGTAAATGTAGTCGTTTTCCTTTTTGGACCACCATATTCTACTGGATATCTAAATTGTTTTTCTGCACCATTATTATGAGATGATACTGATACAATTGCATCATCAATTTGTTTAGCATCAATAAAATTAGCAGCAATCGTAAGACCTTCTACGCTAGTCGCGCAAGCATTATATATTCCCATAAATGGAATTTTTAGATTAGAGGCAGCATAATTAGACGCTACTGTTTGATTTAATAAATCACCAGATATATATAGATCAATATCAAATCTAGTTTTACCCATCTTAGAAAGTACGACATCGACACTATCCATAATTAGTTTACTTTCAGCTTGTTCCCAAGTTGGCATTCCAAAATAAAAATCATTATAACTTTTATCGTAAAATTTACTAAATGGTCCGTTAGCTTCATAAGGTCCTGTAACTGTTCCAGTTGCATTAATATATACATTATTATATTTTGTTGTCATATTATCCCATTATAAGCAAGCGAATAAGTCCAAAGAAATATGCACTAACTACACCAAAAATTATTACACTTCCGGCTATTTTTAACATATTAGCACCAATTCCCGTTACTAATCCTTCCTTACGATATTCTAAAGCAGCACTCATCATTGAATGTGCAAATCCAGTAATCGGTACGATAAAACCGCATTTAGCAAAATTAACAATTTTATCAAACCAACCAAAGCAAGTAAATAAACAACCAAAAAATATTAATGTTACTATCATGAATACTGAAGCGTCTTTAGTAGATATATGAAACCAATAAGAATATAGATCTACCAATCCCTGACCAAGTACTCCCATTAAACCACCTGTTACAAAAGCAATAAGGCTATTATAAAGACGATTTTCTTTAGGAGTATGTTTATCAACAATTTCTTTATACTTTCGTTTTTCCATATAATTCCTCCCAATGTTATTATGGAAAGGAAAAACTCTTTTATACAAAAAACTTACGAAACAAATCGTAAGTTTAATTTCTTATTTTACAACATAGTTATATGTAAAATTGCTGGGCTCAATGTCTGTCATTATTTCATATTCTGTATAATATGGTTTTTTAATAATTTCTGGCAAAGTAATAGATTGAGAGATTGGCGTAGCCAATTGATAATAAACATAAGCATTTAATGTACTAAGTTTTGTTTTAAAACTTGCTAAATCACTTACATTAAAGAAATCATAACCATTTAAAAAACCGAAATATTGGCCTGATACATTAGCATAATTTAATTTATATGTTCCAGAATCCAAAGCTATATTACTTAATACGCTTGTGCCTGAAACTCCTTTTTTATCTGCCGATAAAACATTAGCTAAAATAATTGGTGCATAATTTTCATTCCATGATTCATTTCCTGTAAAATTATACTTACCTACTTTTCTAGTTATTGTTTTATTGGAATAGTTTATTGTATCAGCTGTAGTTCCAACTTTTCCAAGTGGTTCATCTAGATAAATATTATATATTTCTGGTTTAACATATGGTACATAAGAGGTAGCTGTACTACCCTTTTCAATTTGAATATTTGAAAATTTCATTGTTGACATAACACTGGTAGAACCATTTAAATATCTATTAGTATAAACTAAAAATCTGTAATTTGCACTCGCATCATGCAAAGTAGCAGGTGTAGTAAATGTTTTTTCAATATGAATAGTATCACCTTTTACTAAATACTGTGAAGTATTAAGATTCAAAGCACCATAGCCACTGACACCAGAATAAAGTACAAATCCAACATTATCACCATACTTGCTTGTATAAGTGGGAACACTTATACAAGCTACATCATAACTAATTGTATAAGTAGTTGATGGCTTTAAATTAGCAACAACCCAACTATTATTAAATGCAACAGTTGCCCAGTTTGAAAAAGAACTTTCATTTTTTATTCCAGATATCAAACTATCACTTTTATTTAAAATATTTTTACCACTGGCTTTTATTGGTATAGTATAAGTTCCTGCTTCTTCATATGTAGTAGAACTTGTTCCTTTTTCAATTTGAAATTGATCTAAAATAAATTGTCCAGTACTTGTCCAATTAAATTTGATTCCTGTCACAGTTTTACCAGCTGTACTAGTAGTTGTTATTTTCTGTTTATAATTTTCAATATCTTCACTACCACTCGGAATTGCTGTACCACTAGGTTGTGATTCTGAATAAGTTCCATCTGAATACAAAAATCTTACTCTAAAATTAGTACCTGACACATTAGCAACATAATACGATACAGTTAATTGTTCAGAAGAATTTAAAACCCAACCAGTACTATTCATACTAGCTACAGTTTTGAATAAAATTCCTGTAGAATCTTTAGTATATGTTGTATATTGTGAAATACTTTTCTCTAAGTCAAATAAATTTTTAGTCGTTCCTACACTTTCAACATCAATCGGATTATCTGGCGTTGGTGTACCATTTTGAACACTATTTCCGGATATTGAATAAGCTAAATATCTAGTTTTAGCCTCTTGGAAACCTAATTCTATTAATACACCTGCCGTATCGGATGAAGTTACAACACCTACTGGTTTCTTTAATGTTATAGTAAAAGTTTTAGATTCACCAGCGTTTATAACATCTTCCTTTGCTAATCCATTAATAGTACATTCTGCAAACCAAGAATTAACGCTCTTACTAATACTTGATATTTCCATATCAACGTTACCATAATTAGTAATTGTTGCTTGATAAGTGGTTGAAGCCCCTTCATCTAATAGATTAGATGTCAAACTAATGGTATCGACCGTATATTTACTATTATATAATTCATAACCACCATTTTCAGTACTTAAAAGTTTTAAATCAGATATACGAATATCTTTTACTGCACGGAGTGCTAAATCACCTGTTATATTTAATGATTGATTCAATGCTGCATACCCTACGGTTGCTATTGTAATAAGAAGAAAGCAACAAAAAATTAGTATTAAATTTTTTTTGACAAATGACATATTTTTAAATTTATCTAATATTTTATTAATACGAGAACTTAATTTCATGACATCAATCCACCTTTTTTATAATTATTCTATACTAGAATAATTATATATTACATTTAAAATAAAAGCAAGAAATTAATAAAAAAACAAACTTAACTTGCAAGTTTGTCTTTCAATTTTACTAATATTTTCTTTTCCCTGCGTGAGACCTGAACTTGATTCATTCCTAGTTCACTAGCAATCTCTCTTTGAGTTAAATCTTTAAAATAATGACTACTAATTATATTGTACTCATCTTTATCTAAAGAATTTAACTCTTGTTTTAAGGTAATAAGCGTATCTTTATCTAGGTTATCTATTTGGCCAATTTTATCATAAAGACAAATTGTATCATCATTACACTCTACAGGTTCATCTAAACTATAAATCATATTATTTGAAGATAAAGCCTCAACTATAAACATTTCATCAATTCCTAAAAATGTTGATAATTCTAAAGTGGTTGGCTCTCGCATTAACTTTTGAGTTAATAATATATTAGCTTTTTCTATTTTTAAATTTAATTTACTAATATCACGACTGATCTTTATTCCACGGTCTTCTCTTACATACTTCTTTATTTCACCTAATATGTAAGGATAAGCATATGTCGTAAATTTGGTATTATACCCCTCCTTATAATTCTGATATGCTTTAATTAGACCAATACAACCAACTTGAAATAAATCATCTTTAGATTCATAATTAGTAAAAAAATGGGTCATCTTATAAATCAATTTTTCATTTTCTTTAATTAATTGTAGTAATTGTTCATTCATATTTCTCCTATATTACGATTTTATCAAAAGCACTAAGTTCATCATCTATTATATTACCTACAAATTCATCTTTGTTTGTAAAAATCATTTGTGTACTTTTACCCAAACCACATAATAAAGCACTACCATTATTTTTTTTGCACATTTCAAAACTCTTTATTAAATTATTCATACCAGTACTATCAATAAAAATAAGCTTAGATATATTAAAAACAACATTAGTTATTCCATTATCTTCAATCATATCGATTATCTCTCTTTTAAGCTGTAAAGATGTATCTTTAGTAAGTTCACCAATTAACCTAATAAATAATATTCCTTTCCGAAATTCATAGCTAATACTTAACACTTTATCACCTCGGTTACACTTTAACATAATTTTAAAATGCTAATTATAACTTCGACAAAACTAGCTCTTTTTTTTCATCGACTTTATTTTTAAAACAGAACAGCTTATTAAAAATAGTATAACTTCTACAAAAGTAAAATAAAACAAATCCTGTTTTTTAATACTTTTATCTTTTTCTAATTTAATACTAAGACTATTATTTGTTTTGTTACAAAGTTCTAACTTTTTTAAATTATCGTCTCTAGAATCTAAATTTTTTTGCATATTACTAATTTTCTGTTCTAGAATATTTATTTTGGAATTTAAGTTATTAAGTGATTTATCTTTATTTTGAATAATATTGATTTTATCTTTTATCTCTATATCTAAAATAGATAACTGATGATTTAATAAATTATTTTGATCTTTATAATCTAATAATTGCTCATTGCTTTGATTTAATTTCAAATTTAAATTTTCCAGTTCATTCTTCTTAGATTTAGCTAAATTATTATATTTATTACTAATACTTTCTATTTCCTGATTAGAAATATTTAATTTACTAGATAATGCATTTATTGTCATATTATTATCTTCAATTAATTTTTTATTATTTAATAAATCATTATTTAGCTTATTAATTAAGGTATTTTTATCCTTTAAAACTAATTGGTAATCATTTCTAACATTATCTATTATCATGACATTAACGGTTATTGGTACTGTTATAAAACTAGTTACAATACTAATATCATATAAACCATTTTTTAAATAATTAATATTACCTATTACTTGGTAATCAGTAGTACAATCGATAAAGTCCGTAATACTCTGACTAACACTTGTAATTATGATATTATCATTTATATTTATTTTATCTCTAATTTGATATCTATAATATTCAATATAATCATTTTCATCTTTAATATAACCAGATAATGATGAATTTTCTCCTAATAATTTAGCAGTTTCTCTATAATGATAATAAAGTCTATCTTTATAACGAAATTCAAAATGACTATTTAAACAGTCTAGATCATCACACACTTTTCTACTTTCAATAATCCTACTATATTTATCTTGCGGATAATTAACACTCCAATCACTAAAAGAAGTTGTTTTATAAATATTAACATTAATATATGGATACTGTACTGGATTTTCTTCTAATAAATAATAATCACCATCTGACACATCAAAATATTTGTTATATACTCTCTTAGTTTCAACATTTACAACATCACTTGCTTCACTCCTTTCTAAACTATAATCAGTAAATTCAGAATAATCTGAATAATATGTCTTAGCAGACACACTACTATTAAATAAAAAAATACATAAAATACTAAAAATTAACTTCATATCTTTCCCTCCCTACTTTAAACATACAACATATATTTTTATTTTCCTTTTATTTTTTAAAACTTTTTACATATATTTTTATTAGGAAGTGAAATATGTTTAAATTATTAAAGTTTTTATTTAAAGATTTCTATCTTTTTAGTGCCGCTTACTCAAATAATATATTCCCTGATCCACTATCTAAAGAAGAAGAAGAAAAATATATTGAAAAAGCGAGACTTGGAGATAAAGATGCTAGAAACCAACTCATCGAACACAATTTACGTTTAGTAGCGCACATAGTAAAAAAATATGATAATAAAAGTAAAGATACCGATGATTTAATAAGTATTGGTACAATTGGTCTTATTAAGGGAATAGATTCTTATTCCTATAAACATGGAACTAGAATAACAACTTATTGTGCTAGATGTATAGAAAATGAAATACTTATGTATTATCGTAGTAATAAAAAAAATAATAAAAATATTAGTTTAAATGAATCTATAGGATTTGATAAAGATGGTAATGAAATAACATTCTTAGATATTCTTAAAACCCCAGATCCTGATTACGCTATGGAAATACATAATCAAAATAATTTAAGTTTATTAAAAGATTATTTTAAAGTACTAAATGATCGTGAAAAAGATATCATTACTAAAAGATATGGACTAGACGGAAATAATGAAATTACTCAAAAAGAAATTGCGGAAACATTAGGTATATCTAGAAGTTATGTTTCGCGTATTGAAAAAAGAGCACTTACTAAAATGCTCCGTGAATACATAAAAAACAAAAATCATAGTGATTAAAAAAGGACAATGAAATGAAATATGAATTCGTCTCTAGTCCTTTTTATATTATTATATTTTCTCTATTTTAAGTTCCGCTGTTGTATCATTAATATCAAACTTTTCACTAACATTAGAATGTTTAATTAAATCTACTGCTAATGTTTCATTCTTAATAAATTCATTATGAACTTGTATTGTCTCGTCAATTAATTCATTACCATCATAGTATACTTTAATGCGATCAGTAATTACTAAATCAGCATCTTTTCTTAATGATTGGATTTTTCTAACTATTTCACGAGCAATTCCTTCAACAATTAATTCATGAGTAAGTTCAGTATTTAAAATCACAAAAGTTTTTGAATTACTAGAACTACAATATCCTTCTTTTACTTTAACACTTATTTCTACCATATCTGGAGTGACTTCTAATTCTTCTCCATCTAGATCCATCATAATAGAATTATCTTTTAAATTACTAATTTCTGTTGTTGTTAAAGTAGTAAGTTTATCTTGGAAAGATTTAACCTTAGAACCTAATTTTTTACCAACTTCACGGAAATTAGGTTTAATAATATAATTCATATATTTAGTCATATCTTCAATATATAAAATATTTTTAACATTTAATTCTTCTTTAATAATAGAATCTATATCACCAATTAAAGCTTTACTATTACTATCAAGAATTACTTCACTAATAGGTTGACGTACTTTTATTTTAGCGTCATCTCTAGCAAATCTACCTAAACTACATATATCTCTTACTAAATCCATTTTAGTTTCAATTTCATCATTAATAAAATCTTCAATATACTTAGGGAAAATTTCTAAATGAACAGATTCTAACCCGGTTAAGTTTTGATAAATTTCTTCCGCAATAAATGGTGTAATTGGTGCCACTAATTTAGATAAAGTTAGTAATACTTCATAAGTTGTTAGATAAACAGCTTTTTTATTTTCAGTTAACTCACTTTCCCAGAAACGACGACGATTAATACGAATATACCAATTAGATAAATCATCATTTAAGAAATCGATTATTCTTCTTACAGCAGTAGTTAAATCATAACTATCATAAGAACATGTTACATCACGAGTTAATCTATTTAATTTAGATAGTATCCATTTATCAATTAATTCGCGATTTTCATAAGATACATTATATTCTCTTGGATCGATGTTATCAGCATTCGCATACATTTGAAAGAATGAATAAGTGTTTTTAAATGTTGAAATGAACTTAGAAGCTATTTCCTTTACTCCCTCTTCACTAAATTTCAATGGAGTCCATACTGGAGACACATATAACATATAAAATCTTATTGTATCAGCTCCGTATTTTTCCATTATACTAACAGGATCAATAATATTGCCAGTTGATTTGCTCATCTTTTTACCATAAGCATCAAGCATCATATCATTAACTACTACATTTTTAAAACTAGATTCGCCAGAAATAATAGTAGATATAACTAACAATACATAGAACCAACCACGTGTTTGATCTACACCTTCAGCAATAAAATCTGCTGGAAATTGTTCTTCAAATAACTCTTTATTTTCAAAAGGATAATGCCATTGTGCGTAAGGCATAGAACCAGAATCAAACCAAACATCCATTACGTCTTTTACACGATTCATAGTCTTTCCACACTTAGGACATTTAATATGTAAATCATCAACATATGGTCTATGTAATTCAATAGATTTAATATCTACATCTTCCATTACTTTATTTTGTAGTTCTTCTATAGAACCAATTACTTCCTTATGACCACATTCACAAGTCCATATAGGCATTGGACAACCCCAATATCTATTTCTTGAAATACCCCAATCAACCATATTATCAAGCCAATTAGCAAATCTTTTGGCACCAATAAAATCAGGATGCCAATTTATTTGAGAATTTGCTTTTATAATTTCATCTTTTACTGCAGTAGTTTTTACATACCAAGCAGGTTTTGCATAATAAATTAGTGGCGACTTGCATCTCCAACAATGTGGATAATCATGTGTTATTTTTTGCTTTTTAAACAATTTATTTTCACTTGTTAAATACTTAATAATATCTATTTCAAGTTCTGGATCAGTAACAAGTCTTCCTTCCCATGGTCCACAATTATAACATCCATCTTTGCCAACCGGATTTACAAAAGCTATTCCATTAGCACTACAAACATTATTATCATCTACACCATACGCTGGAGCAATATGAACTATTCCAGTACCATCTGAAGCTGTAACATAACTATCAGCAACCACTTCAAATGCCTTTCCTTCTACCTTAACAAAAGGCATTAATTGCTCATATTTAGTTCCAACTAAATCAGTACCTTTATATTTTTCTAGTATTTTAACTTCGTCACCTAGTATTTTTTGATATAAAGATTCTGCCAAAATGAATTTATATCCCTTAGACTCTACTAATACATAATCTAAATCTGGATTTACGCATAAAGCTACATTAGCCATTAAAGTCCATGGAG
Source organism: uncultured Bacilli bacterium (assembly GCA_947853245.1). Lineage (GTDB taxonomy): Bacteria > Bacillota_I > Bacilli_A > RF39 > UBA660 > SIG204. Next base: position 11,642 of record CANTWP010000048.1, read on the forward strand.
TTGTTGTCCAAACAAGGAAATAAACATCTTCATCTTTTTTCTTAAATGGAACAAATACTGTATTAACAGATACTTCTTGATAACCTTGTGCTACTTCATTTGAAGAAAGTTCAGTTCCACATCTTGGACAATAAGGTAATACTTTATTTCCATGGTATATTAAACCTTTTTTATCCATTTCTTTAATGATCCACCATTCACTTTCAATAAATTCATTATCACAAGTAACATAAGGATGTTCACAATCAATGAATTGGCCCATCATATCAGTTACTTTCTTAACTTCATTTATATTAGTAGCAGTTTCATTATTACATTCTCTACAGAAGTTATCTATACCAAATTTTTCAATATCGGATTTGTTTTTAAATCCTAATTTTTTTTCAACATTAACTTCAATTGGTAATCCATGTGTATCAAGTCCAATTTTCCTTAACACTTGATATCCTTGCATAGTCTTATATTTACAAAAAGCATCTTTTATAGTTTTTGCAAATACATGATGAATACCAGGTTTAGCATTAGCATATATTGGTCCATCATAGAAAACAAATTTCTTATCAGAATTTCTTGTTTCAATAGATCTATTTAAGATATCTATATCCTTCCAATATGCTGAAAAACTACTTTCTATTTCACTTATTTTTCCTTTTTTTAATTCTTTAAACATAAATAAACCTCCCATTTAAACAAAAAAAAGTACCATTTTAAGGACGAGTTTATAACCCGTGGTACCACCTTATTAATAATATATTTATATAAATGTATTATACTCTATAACTATAACGCGTTACCGTCTTAGGATTATCCCCTAATCGCATCCTGAGTGATATATATATTTCTTCATTATCTATTTTCACCAACCATAGACTCTCTAAAAAATCCAAAATATACCCTCTCATTCACCTGTTTTACATTTCAATTTTTTCAATATCATCAATTACTTCTAATTGGGCTTCAACAATACCTCTTAAACGCTTCTTAAAAATAGTCACATTACGTTTTAACATATCTGCTTCCATTTCTGTCTTTTCAGCTTTTAAAAGGGCATCATTTACAATTCGATTAGCATTTCTTTTAGCATCAGTTATGATAATTTCACTCTCTTTTTGAGCTGCACTTCTAATCTGTTCACTAGTCTTTTCAGCCATGATAATAGCTCTATTTAAAGTACCTTCTAATCTCTCATGTTGCGCAACCTTTTCTTTTAATTTGTTATTCTCTTCATTTAAATTAGAAAGACTTTTAATATACTCATCTTTTTTCTTAATATCCTTAACCATTCTTTCGACTTGGTTAATGACTTGATCCAAAAATGCATTTACTTCTTTAATATCATAACCGGTTTCCCTAATTGTAAATTTTCCCATATATTCACCTCTTCGGTGCTAATAGCAACTATTTTAGCACACTAAAACTAAATCTTCAATACTTTTTTACCATTCTATGTTAATATCGTTGTTGTTATGTATGTCTTTTCCTTCTTTTTCATCTGTTATCTTACCTTGAATGTTTATATTGTTTGGTGTACAAAGGAAAATACCTCCACCAATCTTTTGAATATCGCCACCTATTGCATATATTGTACCACTTAAAAAATCAACGATTCTTTTAGCTTGATCAGAAGTTACTCTTTTTAAATTTACAACTACTGCATTTCTTGATTTTAAATAATCAACAATTTGTTGTGATTCAGAATAAGCACGTGGTTCAAGTAATACCATCTTACTATTCCCATCATTTTCTAAAAGAGCTTCTTCTGGTTTTAATGTATAATAACTATCGCTAACATCATTAGTAGCACCACTAGTAAAATTTTCCGTTTCATCTTCTTTTAACCATTTTTTTAAATTAAATCCCATATTTTTATCCTCCTATAAAACCCTTAATTTATCCACTCTACTATGTCAATTTTATCACACTATTTTAAAAATTGAAATAGATTTTGATCTTTTTTTAATTTTCATTTTTTTCAAGTTATATAACAAGCAAAAGAAGCTATTATAAATATTTAAAAAAGTAATAACTATAATTATTATTACTTTTGATTTAAAAAGTCATCAAAATATTTTTTATATTCTAAATATAGATGATCTATATCATTTAATGGTGCATATTCATAATTTTCTTTAGACAATTCATATAAATATTCACGATTATTATATAAATAAATAATTTTTTCCTTAAGATTCTTTCTAATTAGTTCATCATTATTGCCATCTACACGACTACCAATAATAAATTCTTTTTGTTTAGGGCCTAATACTTCATTAACTATACCAACATCAGTAGTAATAATAGGTACTCCACTTGCCATTCCTTCAATTATCGGTCGTGGTGTTCCTTCTAAAGTAGATACAACTATACAAACGTCAATTTCCTGATAATAAGCAGGCATCTCTTCATTACTTCTAAATTTTATATTTTTGTCAGCATAATGTTTTTTAATATTATATCCTTCACTCAATAATTCATCAATAACTGGTTCCAATATAGAATGAAATCCCTTAAAATCTTGATATTTAATATTCCATTTACTATTACCTATCCATCCAACAATTAATGGTAACGTTTTATCTTTTTTCTTAAACCTTAATTTATTTCCACCATTATACAAAGCATTATCATAAGTATCATGGATAGTTCCCCAGGGTTTTGGATAATCAGATATATCATTATAAATTTTTTCTAATCTTTTAGAACAAGTATAATAACTTTTACTAAATTCAGTGAAAATAGGTTTATATAATTTAATATTATTTTCTTCTAAAAATAGATGATCATAAATACCAGTAGATATTTTATTCTTAAAACTATCTACATAAGAATCATATTGATAACCAGATAGTTTTAATTGTGACTTAAATTCTGCTGATTCAAACTGAATCAATAGTTTACGCCAAAAGAAATGAATCATATCATAATCTTTTATATCTTCTAAAATCTTAAATAAATCATTATTATACTTTCCGTCATTAGCACAAATTACATTTATAGTATAAAAACCCTTTAATTTATCTTTTAATAGTTGAGCTTCTATATCAAAAGCCCAATTAGGTATATCTACTATCAAAGCAATTCTTCTTTTCATATACTTACCTCAACTTCAAATAAACTATCATACATTTCTGGTCCAGGTTTAGACATGTTTTCTTTGATTTCTTTAGGTAGTTTTACACGAATATCGGAAACAACACGACATATATCAATAGCATCTTTATAATCTCCATCTATTATTTTGTTAATAATAACAGAAAGAGATTCTTGACAAGCAGGAACACTCAAATCAATACTTAACTTATAAAACCAACGCATATCGGCAAGTACTTCTAATCTTTCTTCATCTGATAATAATTTAGAGTCGATAAACTTATATAACATATAAGTCATGCTTTTAGCATAAAAGCATCGATAAAAATTTATTTCATTATTATTTTTAAAATTTTCATATATAATTCTATATGCTTTACTTATTCCAAAAAAATAATTTGCTGAACAACTTGTAGATATAGAAGAAGCTACATTACGTTGTCTATATAAATACATTACATCAGGTATATAATATACATTTTTAGATTTTATAAAACAATGAGTTGTAAATATAGCATCTTCTGCTGGAACTCCTTCTACAAATCTCATATTTAGTTTTTTCAAAAATGAAGTTCTAAATATTTTATTACAAGCACTAGAATTCATTATAAAAAATGAATTTTTATAATCTTTTATATCTAATTTAAATTCTTTATACTTATTAATATCAAATACAGGAAAATCCCATAATTCGCCTTCTTCTGTGCAGTTTTGATAATTACCAATTACATAGTCTGCTATTTTATCTTCAATTTCTTTTAACATTAGTTCACAACTACTCGGCAAAAATAAATCATCAGAATCTAAAAACATTATATAATCGCCTGATGCTACATCTAATCCAGTATTTCTAGCACTAGATAATCCACCATTTTTTTTATGAATAACATTAATTCTTTTATCATTCTTGGCATATTCATCACATATTCTACCACTGTTATCAGTAGAACCATCATCTACAAGTATGATTTCAATGTTTTTATAAGTTTGATTTATAACTGATTCAATACAATCTTTTAAATAGTTCTCTACATTATAAACAGGAACAATAACACTAATCTTATTATTTTCTATCATGAAAATACTCCCTTTCACTTGTAAATAAAAAATCATAGGAAAAACTATGACTGCTCTTTTCCTTTAATGTTTACCAAGTTAGCTGACGGGTTAGGAATAAAGGTTCCCTTCATTAAGATTAACCCCAGAAAATGGTTCCTCGGCTCTTTTTAGAGATTCAACAATAATTTCTATTACAAATACATATTAACATAATTCGGAAAAATAAGCAAACTAAAAAATATCACAAATAAATGTGATAATTTTATCTTTTATTATAAGTAGTATGTAATAATTCTTCACTTAATTTACTACCTGGTTTATCTAAAAATTTTTGATACATCTTTTGAATTCGTGGATTTTGATGACTACATTTTATCTTAGTTTCTTTATCTCTAGAATATAACCCCGCAATTCTTTGCTTTCTAGTTTCTTCTTCTTTAGATAAATCAGCTTTAGGTTGGCCACCTCCACCAATACATCCACCAACACAATTCATTATTTCAATATAATGATATTTACTAGTACCATTTTTTACTTGTTCAAGTATTTCTTTAGCATAACTCATACCATGAATTATAGCTATATTAAGACTTAAATCGTTAATTGTAACTGTTGTTTCTTTAACATTTTCAAAGCCTCGAACATCAGTAAATTCAATTTTTTCGAGTGGTAAATCAGTGTTAGTAATCATATTATAAGCAGTACGTAATGCGGCTTCCATAACTCCACCAGTATTACCAAATATAACGCCGGCACCACTTCCTTCAGGAAAGAATTCATCATAAGTACTTTCTTTAATATAATCATACCTAATTTCTTTAGATTTAATTATATCAGTAAGTTCACTAGTGGTAATAACTAAATCGGTTCCTTCTATTTCTTCTCTAGTAATTTCAAATTTCTTAGCAGTACAAGGAGTAATCGCAACCGTAAAAGTATTTTTTTCATCAATATTATTCATATGACAAAAATATTTTTTAACAGCCATTCCCATCATACCGATTGGGCTTTTACAAGTCGAAATATTATCAAGAAGTTCTGGATAAAATTGTTCTGCGTATTTTACCCAAGCTGGGCAGCAAGATGTAAACATAGGTAATTTACCTTGATTATTGATTCGTTCTACTAATTCGTTAGCCTCTTCCATAATAGTAAGATCGGCCGCAAAAGTAGTATCGAAGACATAATCAAACCCTAAACTTTTTAGTGCACCTATCATTTTTTCTTGAGAAAACGTACCAGCACTTGCGCCAAAGCTTTCCGCAAACGCTACTCTAACTGAAGGTGATGTATAAGCAATACATATTTTATTATTACTTAAAGCCTCTTCTAATCTTTTAATGTCATTTTTAGGAATCAAAGCTCCAGTTGGGCAAGTTTGAATACACTGACCACAATTAACACAAAGTTCGCTGTTAGCATCAAACTCCATACCTTCTCTAATTTTACATGTTTGAATGCACATACCACAATTGATACACTTTTCTAAGATTCGAGAAATTGCTACATTATCTTTAGCTATTTTAACAGCATTACTTGGTGTTACAATTTCTTCTTCAATTAATTCAAACATTGATTTAGGGACGCCACATAATGGACATACCCAATCATCAGGTAAATCTTTAAATAATATCTTTTCTTTAGTTTCATCATAAATATGACCACAAATCTTACAACGATACTTTTTCATTTTACCTCTAATTATTAATAATTGTTAGCTTTTCTTTCAAAATAACTTTGTGGATGAGCACATACTGGGCATACTTCTGGAGCTTTTTTACCAATTACTACATGACCACAGTTTCTACATACCCAAATAGTATCTCCTTCGTTTGAGAAAACTAATCCTTCATTAATATTTTGAATTAATTTTCTATATCTTTCTTCATGTTCTTTTTCAATAGCCGCAACAGCTTCAAATTTATACGCTAAAGAGTCAAATCCTTCTTCACGTGCTACTTTAGCAAATTCCGCATACATATCAGTCCATTCATAGTTTTCACCTTCAGCAGCTGCAAGTAAATTTGCTTCAGTATCAGGAACTGAGCCACCATTTAATTCTTTAAACCACATTTTGGCATGTTCTTTTTCATTATTAGCTGTTTCTTCAAATATAGCAGCAATTTGCTCGTATCCATCTTTTTTAGCACGACTAGCAAAATAAGTATATTTATTTCTAGCTTGACTTTCTCCTGCAAAAGCAGTCATTAAATTTTGTTCTGTTTTACTTCCTTTTAATTCCATAATTATTTTTCCTCCTCTAAACAATTTTTACAAATGCCTTTATAATATATTTCGTAACTCATTACTTTATTACCAGAGATTTCCTTAAAATCACAATGATTAACTTCATCAACATCAATAATAGTATTACATTTTGTACATATAAAATGGTCATGGGGATAAATCATATTATCAAAGCGATCAATACCATCATCCATTTTGATACGTTTTATATGTTTTTCTTCAACTAAAGAATTTAAATTGCGATATACTGTACCTAAACTGATATTAGGAATAGTCTTTCTAGCAATATTATAAATATCTTCAGCATTACTATGACAACGGTTATTATTAACTATGTCTAATACTAATATTTTTTGTTTTGTATTTTTCAAGATATCCCTCCTAACTAGTAATGATTACTAATTAAAGTATACTATAGATAATCGAGGAATGCAAGAGTTTTGTAAAAAATAAATATACAATAGTATATAAAACTAAATTAAAACTATCAGTATAATCAAATCTGATAGCTTTAATTTTAAAATATTCCGTTTAATATACTCTTAATATTTCTTAAATAAAGTTCAAATATATTTACTTTATTTATATTCTCTTTAACTGTAACGGGAATTGTCTTAATTACAGTATTATTTTCTTTAACTTCCATTTCCCCTACTTTATCACCAATATTTAATGCAGACTTTAAAGAATTAAATTTTAATTCATAAGAGAAATTTCTTTTTTCTGTACCCTTCTTATTTAAAAATGTAAGTGATTCCAAAGGTACTATTTCTACTTCAGTTTTATTACCAAGAGAAACTGGTACTTTACCTACTATTGTATCAGTAGATAAAACTTCTTCTACTTCATACTGAGCAAAAGCATAATCTAACATTTCTGTAATTTCAGCATTTCTTACCTTACTATCTGGTTCACCCATTACTACTGCTATAAAACGAGAATCACCTTTTTTAGCAGTTGCGGTTAAACAATAACCTGCTTCTTTTGTATAACCCGTTTTTAAACCATCCACACCAGGATAGAAACGAACTAATTTATTTGTATTAACTAACCATATTTTACGGTCTGTTCCCTGTCTTAAATAATCTTCATAAATAGAAGTGTATTCTAAAACTTCTGGATGCTTTACTAGTTCTTTAGCTATAAGTGCCATATCATAAGCACTAGAATAATGTTCAGCCGCATCTAATCCATGGGGATTTTTAAAATTAGTATCGGTTAGGCCTAGCTGTTTAGCACGTTCATTCATCATTGAAACAAACATACCTTCCGTACCAGCAATTTTTTCTGCCATAGCTACTACAGCATCATTGCCACTAGCAATTGCAATACCTTTAAACAGGTCTCTAACACTCATCTGTTCTCCTGTTTCTAGAAGGATCTGACTTCCTCCCATTCCTGATGCATTAGGACTAACTGTAACAATATCATCCCAAGAAACTACACCTTTTTCAATATTCTCTACAATAAGTAACATGCTCATCATTTTGGTCATTGATGCAGGATGTAATTTTTGATGAGAATTTTTTTCAAATATAATTTCACCAGTTGTAGGTTCAATAACAATAGCAGAAACAGCAGTTTCCGCTAAATCAAGTTCCTCTGCTTTTACTACATTGTAGGAACAAAAAACAAACATAATTAATATAATATATAAGAATCTTTTCATATTCCACCTCTAATAAAAAATATGTAATTAATCAAAAAGTATTTACAATTTTTACAAATTAATATATAATGTAGTCATGCAGGTGTAGTACAATGGTTCGTATGCGGCCTTGCCAAGGCTGAGATGGGAGTTCGATTCTCCTCACTTGCTCCAGAGTTAAATATGCTCGAACTCGAGCACTTACATAAAGATTTTCAACTTTAATTAGTTGATTTTTTTTGTTTCTTCTAGTATGCTTTGTAAATATTTCTTATCATCTATTTTACTTATTGCAAAACATTTTTTACCTAAGTCTTTAAAACTAGAACCACAGTGATATAATTCTTTTTTGTCAACTATAATAAATCTATCATGAAATGAATTATTACTTATAAATTTAGTATTTGTATATTGAACATTATATTTTTTAACAAGTTCTTCACTAATATTTTTAGATACATTAATTAT
>CANTWP010000049.1 GCA_947853245.1 uncultured Bacilli bacterium
GAAATCAACTAAAAAACAATATGTATAATTAACATTTTAACTATATCATACTGCTTTTATTTTCTTATCTTTTTAGTCTCACATCATTTACAATTATACATCTATTTAAATAATTAAAAAAGCGATAAAAATATAACTAAAATCTAAATTTTTCTAATATTTATATAAAATTGTCTTAGTAAATTAAAGTTAATTAGTAAAAAACTTTGTATTTGTATATTAAAACCTAAAATAAGATATCTTGGAACTTTTATTAAAAATTATTTCTAATTATTTTAATAACAAAGCATACAAATCCCAGCACACATATTATCCAATCAGTCTTAAAATACATTAATACCAAATCAATCTTTGAAGTTGGAAATTGGAGTAAGACACCAATAAAACCGCATATTGAACAAAATAATCCTTCACCTTGCTCACCAATATGAACAAGGAAATAAGATAAACCAATCAATGTTGCCCAATATATAAAAAAATTTTCAATTTTTTCATGATTTATTCCCCCTAATTATATTAATTATATCATAAGTATGTTATAATTAACTCATGAAAGGTTGTTACTAAAACCTTATGGGTGCCATATGTAAATGAAATGACTTTCAAAAGTTGAAATAAGAATATATAATAAAATATGTTCTTATAACTGAAGAAAGCCATTTTTATTTGAATTAAACACTAATTATTTATATTACGAATTATTATGATGTATATGCTATAATTGAATTAAGCAGATATAATTAACGATATTATAATTAAAAGAGGTAAAATATGACAATAGGAATAGATATAGATGATACTATGACGTCTTCTAGTGAATTAATAAAAGAGTACGCTAAAAAATATTTTGGTAGTAATGATACTGAATTAATTAATAGTATTATGTATTCACCTAGAATAGAAGGTGAACTATTGGAATTTTATCAACTTTATTTATTAGAAATGATGAGTAATTATGAATTGAAACCAAATGTTAAAGAAGTCATTGATAGATTACAAGATAAAGGACATAAAATAATAATTATTACTGGTAGAGGTTACACTCCTCAAAATGGTGTTATATCTACCACAACAAAGTATTTACAAAAACATAACATCAATGTAGATAAAGTTTTATTTAAAGCATTAGATAAGAGTGATTATTGCGTAAAATATGGTATTGACATAATGATAGATGATTCTGCAAAAGTGTTAGAAAAGGTAAGAAAAAAGGGAATTAATGTATTAATGTTTAATTCTATAAGTAATCAATCAATTAATACTGACATAAACAAAGTAGACAGTTGGTTAGAGGTAGAACAATATATAGATAAAATAAAATAGTTTTTATTTGTAATTTGAATTTCATCTTTTTATTATTTGCATATAATAATGAGAGGTGAGATATATGTATCAAATTTATCAAATATTACCAAATGATACTATTGAAGCAGTAGCAGCTAAATTTAATACTAATGTAGATAATTTAGTTGGTATAAATGGATTAAGTTATCCAGTTAATTTAGTTCCAGGTAATTATATTGTTGTACCTAAAATAGAAAGTGAATACTTTCAAACTTACATAGTAAAAAAGGGCGATAATCTTTATGAAATAGCAAAGCGTTTTGATACCGACGTAGCAATGTTGGAATCATTAAATGGTTTAAAGAAAGATGAATATATTTATCCTAATCAAGAACTATTGATTCCTGCTTCTAATGTTGTTATTTATATGACAAATAAAGAAGAAACGCTAGATGATATATCAAATAGATTGGGTATTGGTATCGAAGAAATACTAAATGCAAACAAACAGCTTTATTTAGCACCAGATCAGATCATAATTTACAAAAGGTCAAAAAATGAGTAAAAACTCTTTTTTTTTATGTGCTAATAAGTTATAATTATTGTGGAAAGAAAGTGTTGTAATGAAGAAGTATTTATTGCTTATATGTATTGTAGTGTTATTAACAACTGCTTGTGGTAATAAGTTAGAGACTTATTCTGAAATAAATTATATTAAATATTTAGAAAAATTAGAAAATGATGAAACATTTCCATTAGTTATTGGATCCGCTAGTTGTAGTGCTTGTGCAATGTTTAAAGGAACAATGGAATCTTTTATAGAAGAATATCAAGTTGAAGTTTTCTACATTGATATTTCTAAATTAAATGAAGAGGAATATAATTCTTTAAAAACAGATACCAGTTTTGATGGTACACCTACCACAGTATTTATTGAATCTGGTGAAATGACTTCTTTTTATAATAGAATAGATGGTACTGCGACTTTATCTCAAGTCAAAGATTATTTTAAAAATAATAATTATATAGATTAGGTGATGAAATGAAAAATAATGAAATAGAGATTATTGATCTTGATTTTTCTGACTCTAAAACTAATTTCTTAGATAGTTATGGAAAAAATTTAACCAATAACAAATATGTCACCAATCCTGCTATCGCTAGGGAAGATGAAATTAAGAAGTTAATAGTTATTTTATTAACCCCTGATAAATCAGCTTTGCTGATTGGTAAACCTGGTATAGGAAAAACTGCAATTGTTGAAGGTTTGGCTTATAAGATTCAACATAATGATGTTCCAGATATTCTAAAAGGTTATAAAATTTACGAGATAGCTTCTTCCGTCTTGTCTAACAAAATAAAAATAGATGATAAAGAAGAATTAATAGTTAATTTAGTTGTTAATGAATTAAAGGAACACTCTAAATTAATATTATTTATTGATGAAATTCATACGTTAATGGGAGCGAAAGATGGTGACCCATTAGATTTAGCCAATATATTAAAACCAGCTTTGGATCGTGGTGACATTAAAGTAATTGGTGCGACTACTGATGATGAATATCAACGTTATGTTATTCACGATCGTGCCTTTTTAAGAAGATTTGATAAGGTTGATGTATTGGAACCAGATGAAAAAACAACTATGCAAATATTAATGGGCTCAATTCCAAGAATTGAGAAACAAACTGGAATTAAGTTCAAGTATACAAATTATATTCAAAATTTGTTAATTGAATCGATAGTTTCCGCTACTTCTGAATATAAAAGAATTTATGGATTATCTGCAATGTATCCAGACGTTTCTTTTTCTGTTTTGAATCAAGCTTTCTCTTTAGCTTTGTTTGATAATAAAAAAGAAGTGGGAATTTTAGAAGTTTATAATGCTATTAAAACTAGTAAAAGAATATACCCAGATAGTATTGTAAAAGAATTAGCAGCTTTTCGTACAAAATTTAAAAAGATTTGTGAAGAAGAAAATGTTATATTACCTGTTGTAACTATAGATGAGGTCAACAAATAATATTAGACTTCTTTTTCTTTTAATATTTTTAAAATTGTGTTAAAATAATGTTGGTGATACTTATGCGAAAGATACCAATTAAAAATTATATTATTTACTTATGTATTTGTTTAGTAACCGTTTTATTGTTAATAGTGTTTATAAATCGAGTAAGGTCTATGAATATATCTAAGAATTCGGTACTAAATGGTTTTTTATATGAAATTACTGAAGATGATATAATACTAAATTTAGAAAGTTATTCGATTGATAATCCAAGTTTCTTTTTATATATTTTAAATCATAATAATAGTTCTTTTGATAGTCAATTTAAAGATTTTATAATTAGTAATAACTTAAATGAAGATATTATTTATTTAAATGGTTGGAATAAATTAACCACTAAATTTGCAACTTCTTTTAAAGCAAATATGTTTGTTGATTCTTTAAAAGATTTTCCTATTGTCGCGTTAAAGCAATCCAATATATACTTTTTTGAAAATGGCAAAGTTGTTAGTGCTTTATATGATGAGAAAAATAATATTAATATTGAAGACGTAAAAAAGTATATAGAAAGTTTTGGTGAACATAACAATGATTAATATAGTTTTGTACGAGCCAGAAATACCCCAAAATACTGGTAATATTATGCGAACTTGCGCTGGTACTGGTACTAAACTTCATTTGATTAGACCACTGGGTTTTTCACTTAGTGATAATATGATTAAAAGAAGTGGTGTAAATTACATAGAACATTGCAATTATTATGTTTATGATGATTATAATGATTTTCTATCTAAGAATACAGGTGATTTTTATTATTTAACTCGTTATGGTACTAAAGATTATAGTGATTTTGATTATGGTGATACTACTAAAGATATATATTTGGTCTTTGGTAAGGAAAGTACCGGTATTCCTAAAGAAATCTTACATGATAATTTAAATAATTGTGCTCGTATACCGACTAATGATAATATTAGAGCGCTTAATGTTTCAAACTCGGTTGCTATAGTATTATTTGAAGTATTACGACAACAAAAATTCCCTAATTTGTTACATTTTGATACCCAAAAAGGCAAAGATTATTTAATAAAAGAATAAAATAAATGGAGGTTGTTATGAGTATTATAACAGATAACTACATATGGTTTATAATTAGTGGTTTTGTTTTGCTTTTGATAACAATAGGCTATTATGCTGAACAAACTGGTTTTGGAAAAATGAAATTGAATTCTAATGGCAAATCTGATAATTTAGATAATGGTGATCCTAATTTTGTAGAGACTATCACTATTAACGATGATGTTCCAGTGGAAGAACCTTTAATAATTCCAGATAATGTTTCTTCTTTTGAAGGTGATCCAAATTTTGGTATTCCTGAAATAAAAAAAACAAGTATGAATACAGGAGCTTTTGCTGATAATTCAATTCCTGAGCCTACCAATCTTACTAATGATGAAAATATTTGGAAATTTTAAAAAATAAAAAACTTACAGTTGTGAGTTTTTTTTCTTCTAAAAGTGTGATATAATTATCTATGTAAAAATGGAGGTATATATGACTTTTGATAGTATTGTGTCATTATTAAGAAAACTACTTGATGTTTTATTAGTATGGCTAGCTTTTTATTATATTTTAAAGAATCTCAGAAAAAATGTTAAAATGGTTCTATTATTTAAAGGTATTGTAATAATTATTGTTTTAAAAATTATTACAGATGTATTTGAATTATCTACAATAGGTTTTTTACTTAATTATGTAATTATGTGGGGACCTTTGGCTTTAATCATAATTTTTCAACCCGAAATTAGAAATGTTTTGGAGCAGTTGGGTAGAAGTCAATTGTTAGGACGTCATAAAGTGCTAACGGTTGATGAACGAGAAAAAGTGGTTTATGAAATAGCTCAAGCAATGGATCATCTTAGAAAGAATCGTATTGGCGCTTTGATTGTTATTGAAAGAGATAATAGTTTACATGATTATATTGAAAAATCTAAAAAGATATATGCTGATATATCAAGTGAATTATTAGTAACAATTTTCTTCCCTAACAATCCACTTCATGATGGTGGCGTTATTATTCAAGGTGATAAAATAACTTGTGCTGGAGCAGTTTTTCCTACCAGTGATAG
>CANTWP010000050.1 GCA_947853245.1 uncultured Bacilli bacterium
ATGGATTTTAGATAAGACATTAGAACCTAAAAACATAGAATTAATAAAAATATTAAAAATTACTCAATCATTACAAGAAACTAAAATTGGTCCAAATGATTTAAAAAAACAAACGCGCATAGAAGAAATAGAAAAAAAACTAAATGAGTATTCTTCTAAAGATATAATAAATCAAGAGGTAGTAGATTTATCGATTGAGTCTGCAATTTTAAGTAGAGATTTAGAAGAAAGTGAAGTAATTGTGTCAGGAAAGTTTGCTAGAGCACTTAGATTTGCTAAAGAAAAAAACAATTATGTTGCTCAGAAGAATATTTTATATAGTTTAGCATGGTATTATCATTGGTGGTTAAATGATGGTGTTAATTTTCAAAAATATTATAAGGAGTACGAAGAAGAAGTAAAAAAAGATAAAATTATTGATGAAATATTAGAATTAGCAAATTTATGGACATTAGCGTTCACTAGAAAAAATAGAAATAAAGATGCTTTAAAAGAAGAAACTGATTTGTTGATAGGGCTTTTATTAGAAAAGATTAGTTCAAAAAGTATAGTTACTCAATTAAAAGCAAAAACTAGATTATGTTTTATAAAAATCTTATTAGAGGAGAATATAGATGAACAATTTAACAATTTAATTATTATAGTTAAAGAGGCGACAAAATACAAAGAATATGATTTTATTGTTGTAGCGAAAATGATTGAAAATTTATTGCCAATATTTAAAGATAATAAAATTTTTATTAAATTATATGACTTGATAACGGATAATCTTACAACAAGAAAAGGTGATATACAAAAAGCTCAAATGTATTTGAAAAGAGCAAAATTGCTAACTCAGGATAAACAACATTATGAAGCAATCAATCTTTTGGGTAAATGTTTAACATTATTATATAAGGAAGAATCAAGTGAAAAATTAGTCGAGACGTATGTAAATATTGGTGCTAATTTTGATAGCATAGGGTTACCATATGCTGCTAAGAATTATTATATAGCAGCTTTAGCTTTATTTATCGATTTATTTTTTGAAGAAAATGAATTAGAATCCATATCTCTAAAAATAATTGATAGAATTATACAATTGGAACTCTTATCAGGTAATGTTGAAATGGTTACTAAATGGATATATGTAAGAAATATACTAATTAATATATTACCAGAGAAAAATATACCTTATTCGGAAGATGATGAAGAAGAAAATTTCATAAGAACAGATATCGCTTTAGCGATTGAAATCTTACAAACAAAATATGAAGATTTCAATAAAATGAATAGAATAATATTTGAATGTTCAAAAAACGGATTAATTTCTTCAGAGTTTATGGCTAAGTATGTATTGGGTGAATATGATGAAGAGACATTAAAAGAATGTTCTGGAAAAAAGGAAGAAGTAGATGAAATGATAGTTGAATTTTATAGTGAAGCAATGAAGCAAAGAATTCCAACTCCTAGATATAATAATGGAAAAGAAGAAGAAATTATATCAAAAATATGTGGCAATAATCTAAAAATTTATTTTACTGCTACTAGTTTATCACGTAGATTTGCGGAGTTTATTGCAGCTTTATTAGAAAATTCTTTTGCAACGATTCATATTCATAAAGCATATATGCGTGGTGATATAATAATAAAATTACAAGAAGAAAATACAGGAACATTTGGCATGAATTATTCATTTGATGGAATAGATACATATAATATTATTTTAGACTCAATAAATCTATATGATATATCTATTGAAAATCATAAAATAATAACAGATGTACTATTTAAAATGTTAGCAAACATATTTGCTGTTAATTTTATTTATGACAATTACGAAGAGACATTTAAAGAAATATTTGAAGATGAAAGAATTTTTGAAAGAAGTTTAAATCATACAAGTAGTATATATAACATAAATAAAATTTTAGGTCCAGAAGAAGAAAAAGAAATTCCTGTTCACAATATAACAAGAGATAAAGAATGGTATACAGATATTGAATTTTCTATTTTTCAAAATGAAACAGTAGATCCATTTGAAAATAAAAAAAATATCGAATATGGTTTGCCTAAACAAAACTTCTTTACAAATATATCTCACAAAGACATTTACTCTTCTGGAATAATTAATGTAGCACATTGGGATGCTGCAAAATGGAAAGGGGTAATATATCTAGGTGATTTAGAAAATTACAGTTTTATGAAAATTGGATTTTTATTTAATAATGAAGATGGTGCGAAAAGAGTATTTCAAGATTTATTAGATAGTGTAGGTAAATATGATGAAGAGGAAAGAATAGTATTGTCTTTTATAAAGGGAATAAATAGAGAGCGTATATATGATTATAGAGTTATGATCACTGGTAAGGTAAAAGTTCCTAAAAATAATGATAAAAATATTCTAATTCAAATGATGACTCGTTTTCATGAAATGAATTGTAAAGATAATAAAAATATAGGTATTTTGGAAGATTTTATAAAGAATCAACCTGAAGCCAAGATTAAAATTTTACCGATGATAAATGATGATAAGACACAAACTATAAAACCATTATGGGATTACGAAATAAGTTTGAAACATGTTAATATTAAAAATGCATATGAAATTAGCAAAGAAGATTATGAAGCAGCCGCAATAAAAAAAGATGATAACCCGATAATCCCTAAAGGTATAACGAATGCATCAATAAATGAGTTGTTAGAAGCTAAAAATAAAACAGAATAAGCTTCACAATTAGTGTATTACACATTTTATATAATATCAAAATATGATATACTTATATCAGTGAACGAATGTGGACAGT
>CANTWP010000051.1 GCA_947853245.1 uncultured Bacilli bacterium
TATTTTAGAATAGTCTTTTTGTTTACGTAAAGTTTACAAAAAAATTATTTATCAAAAAAATTACTTGTTTTTTTTGTGTGTTATATTAAAATAAAAGGAGTGAAAAAATGGAAAAGAAAAATACAGGAATTATAGTTTTAATTGTAGTTTTAGCATTATTATTAGGATTATTAGGAGGATATATAATTACTGATAAATTAATTAAGGAAAATGATACAATGAATAATGATAATCCTAACAAAAATGAAGACCAAAATAATAATACAACAGTAACTTTTACTATGGATGATGCAAAAAAACTAATGGAATCTTATAAGGTAGAAAAAGAAATTTTTAGAGGAAGTTATTATATTTTTGAGATTAATGGTAGTAATTATAAGTATAATGATATATTTTCTTTAGCAATACCACATGTTAAATTTACAGTTGTTAATATTGAGGATAGTTGGGTGCAGAAGATGTCTGATTCAATAGGATTAGAAGTTGTTTGGTTTGATGGATATTTAGAAAATGGAAAAGCAAAAATATATAAGCATTCAGATTTAGAAAACTATTTAAAGACGTTATTTGGTCCAAACTACAGTTTGAAAAAAACAAATTTTTATGGAGATGTAAACTATTATTATTCTCCAGTTCATGATGGCTTTGTTGGAGTAATATTTCCTGGTGGTGGAGACCCAGGCCATACAGTAAAAGGAACTGTATTATCTGTAAGTCAGAGTGATAATGATGTCCATATTATTGCAGATAGAACATTTACACGTTGTGAGGAAACAGAACCTTATGAAACATGGAAGTATGAATATGTATTTAAAAAGTCTAATAATAGTTATTATCTTTCTGAAATTAAAGATTTAAATAACTAATAATTACTTGAGACTATTTTATAATAGTCTTTTTTTATTTAAAAAAAACTGTTATAATTAATATCGTGAAGTAGGTGGGTTATGAATCAAAAGAAAATATATAAAAATATGCTTAAAGAAAAGGGCTTAAGCAAGTTTGCTTGTCTAGATAAACATGCTATTCGTTTGCAGGATTATAAGGGGGATATTCGCCCTAACTATTTTAGAGATATCGATCGTATTATTCATTCTCTTTCCTATACAAGATATATGGATAAGACACAAGTATTTACAACTCAAAAAAACGATCATATTAGTAAAAGAATGGTTCATGTTCAATTAGTAAGTAAGATTGCTAGAACTATAGGCCGTGCTTTATGTTTAAATGAAGATTTAATTGAAGCTATTGCTTTAGGACATGATATAGGTCATGTACCATATGGTCATTTAGGTGAAAGAATATTAAACTCTATTAGTAAAGAGTGTGGTGAAGGAATTTTTATGCATAATGTTCAAAGTGTTAGAACATTTATGAATGTTGAAAATAATGGTCTTGGTAATAATTTAACTATTCAAGTTTTAGATGGTATTATGTGCCACAATGGTGAAGAATTTTTACCAAGATACGAGTATAAAAATAAAACAGAAAAAGAATTTATGAAAGATTATAGGTCTTGTTATAAATCAAAAGAAAATATAAATTTATTAGTACCTATGACTTTAGAAGGATGTGTTGTAAGAGTAAGTGATGGTATTGCTTATCTAGGTCGAGATTTAGTAGATGCTAATTTATTAGGCTTAGTGTCTAAGAAAGATTTACCTAAAGAAATAACTAATGTATTAGGATTTGAAAATAGAGATATAATTAATACAATTATCTTAGATATCATTGAAAATAGTTTAGGTAAGAATTATATTGCAATATCAGAAAGTATTTATACCGCAATGAATAATCTTAAAACATTTAATTATCAATATATATATAATAAAGCAAATAGTAATGATGATATTAAAAAAATTGAAAAGATGTTTAGAAAAGTTTTTACAACCAATGTATATTTCTTAGAAAATAAAATTATTGATAGTGACATATATATAGTTTATTTAAATAATCAAAGTAAAAAATATATTAATAGTAACACCAATGAGAGAATTGTTTTAGATTATATTGCGGGAATGACTGATGATTTCTTTAAAACACAGTATGATAAATTAAAAAAATATGATATAATTAAATAAGATTGGAGAAATTTATGGCAGAGAATTTAGCAGAGAGTTTAATTGGAATTTTTGGAGGATTACAAGCACTTCAATATGGTAAAGAGTTAATTATATTTATTATCTCTATGTTTCCAATACTAGAATTACGTGGTGGCTTAATAGCAGCAACATTACTAGGGTTAGAAGTATTACCAAGTTTTATTATTTGTTTTTTAGGAAACATTATTCCAATACCATTTATCTTATGGTTTATTACTCCTTTATTTGACAAATTAAAGAAAACAAAGAAGCTTTCAGGAATTGTTAATAAACTGGAAAATAAAGCATTATCTAAAAAGGATCAAATAGAAAAATATCAATATTGGGGATTAATGTTATTTGTTGGAATTCCATTACCTGGTACTGGTGCTTGGACAGGCGGTTTAATCGCAGCATTACTAGGAATGGATAAGAAAAAATCCTTATTATTTACTATTATGGGTGTAGTAATGGCTGGAATAATTATGATGATTTTATCTTTTGGAGTTCTTGGAAATATAATACATTAAGTAATAAAATAATTATAATAAGTTATCCTAATTACATAAAAGTATTGAAATTATAAAATTTATACGAAATAGAAAATAAGTCTAAGTTAATAATTTAGACTTATTTTTAATTTCTTTTGATTTTCCTTTTAATTCAAATACAATATCTACTTGTTCAGCAACATTTTTAGAATGAGTGACAATAATGATACACTTGTTTTGTTCTTTAGCTAAGTTCTTGAAAATTTTAAGAATGTCATTTTCAGTGTCTTGATCTAGATTACCAGTTGGTTCATCTGCAAGAATAATTTTCGGATTATATGATAAGCTTCTAGCAATAGCAACTCTTTGTTGTTCGCCACCAGATAGTTTTAATATGCGTCTGTTAGCTTGCTTTTCATCGATGCCTACTTGTTTTAGTAGTTCAAGAGCTTTTTTCTTTTTATTTTCATATTTTATTTTGCTGATATCCATTGATAATATTACATTTTCCATAGCTGTAAGGTGTGGTAATAAATTATATGATTGAAAAATAATTCCAATACTTTTACTACGATATTTATCTAGATTGATATCTCTTAATTCTATATCTTCATAAATAATTTTTCCTTCATTGCATTTTTCTAATCCGCTGATTAATGAAAGCAGAGTGGTTTTACCACTACCGCTTCTTCCTTTAATTGCGTAAGTCTTCCCAAGTTCAAATTCATAGTTAATATCTTTTAATACAAATTCGTCTTTGGGTGCATCATCATATCGATAACCGACGCTTTCTAATTTTAATATACTCATATTTAACTCCTTTCTTTTAAGATAGTTAATGGTCTAAAGTTTGCGATAGAAATCATAGCAGATAAACTAGAAATCAATGTTAATCCCAAACCAACGCCTAGAAGCTCTAATAATACTTTAAAGTTAACAACAGCTTCAATATTTGTGATCTGATTAATTTTAGCAATACCATTATTTATA
This sequence comes from uncultured Bacilli bacterium, assembly GCA_947853245.1. Taxonomy (GTDB): domain Bacteria; phylum Bacillota_I; class Bacilli_A; order RF39; family UBA660; genus SIG204. The sequence continues at coordinate 3,566 of CANTWP010000051.1, forward strand.
GATGGCATATTGTTATTATTCATTTCCTTATTACCATGACCAAAGTTTTCCATAATATTGTTTTGCTCTTCTGTGGCATTAGTAATTTCGCTTTCAAGTAGCTTATTAGCAATATTTACACTACAAAGGGAACCAACTCCTGCACCAATAATAAGACCTACTAAAGATACTATTAATAATTCGATTACAAATTGACTAATAACTGAACATTTTTTCATACCAATTGTTCTTAGTACACCAATTTCATATTTTCTTTCACGAACGTTAATCATATTGATGACCAACAATACGACACTACCAATAGTTAAGGTTATAATTAAAAAATGTTAATGCAAATGAAGAAACATTGCTTATAGATTTAGTTTCCGCTTCAATAGTTTCAATATTATTACTAACAGTATAGTATTCACTTAATCCTTTTTCTTGAACTTCATTAGCAAATTCTTCGGCAACGTCTTTATTTTTTAAAATATAAGTTGGGGTAATAGTTGTTTTTATATCTTCATCATCATTAATTATGTTATCAATAAATGTTGTATTAGTTATAATCTTATTAGCGGAGTTACTATACATTTTATCCATAGTATTGGAATTTTCTTCGTTATCATCATAAATACCAGTAACAATCAATTCATATGTTAACTTAGTATTACTAGGATTTATTAAAGTAATTGCATCACCAATATTTATTTCATTTAATGTAGCTAGTTCTTTAGAAATAACGCAGCTGTTATCATCAAAATTTGTGTCTATTTCACCTTCGCTAATGGTATAGTTACCATTTACAAATTCACTCATAGCTTCTAATGTGGAATAACCAATCAGAGTGAAATCTCCATTATTTCCAATAGTACTAATTATTTCTGAATGAGTAGTGGTAGTAGTTGATTTTCCACCGCCAGGGAATCCTGGTCTATCATTGTTACCTTCAAATTTAGTGATGGTAGTATCAGTTTCAGTTTTTTGAATAGTATCACTTGCGGGTGTTAAATCACTTCCGTTCATGCCAATTTGATTAGTATAATAGAAATTATTTACATATTCTGAGTTTCCATATTCAGTAATTTCTTCAATCGTTGGTGATTTAATATTATTCCACTTTTCTATGTTTTCCTCCATAGATTCAGTTCCTTTTTTCATATCGATCATAACAGATTCTCGGTTAACTGATATAGTGGCCTCAATATTATATTTGTTTTCATAGGCTTCTACTATAGTTTTTGCGGAATTGTGAATTGCTAAAGTTACTGTAGTGGCAAAAGCTATTACAATAACAATAATACCAATTAAGATGTTCCTTCCTTTAGTTCTTGATATTGAAACTAATGCATTTTTCAAAATATACATAAAATTCTCCTTTCTGTTAGAGATTATATTTTTTTTAGTGAAAAAAAGTGAAGAAAAAATGATAAATTTGAGAATAATATAATGTAAATAATAATTGATTTCATAAATAAAATATAGTATAATCTTTGTTAGTCGAAAGGAAGATCTATATGTTAGAAAGATTAGAAGCTATCTATAACAGATATAATGAATTAAATGATATGTTAATCTCACCTGAAGTTATTTCTGATATTAAAAAGACTTTAGAAATAAATAAGGAACAATCTTCATTAAAAGATAGTTATGAAGCTTATTTAGAGTATAAACAAACATTAGAAGATTTAGAAGTTGCCAAAGAAATGGCTAATGATCCTGATATGATGGAATTTGCTAAAGAAGAAATTGAAAATCTAACTGTAAAAAAACAGGAATTAGAATCTAAAATAGAAATACTATTATTACCTAAAGATCCTAATGATGAAAAAAATGTTATTATGGAAATTAGAGGTGCTGCCGGTGGCGATGAAGGTAATATCTTCGCTGGTGACTTATATCGTATGTATAGTAGATATGCAGAAAAACAAGGGTGGCATATTGAAGTATACAATGAAGAAGAAGGTACAGCAGGTGGTTATGCTCAAGTAGAATTTAAAATTAAAGGTGATGCTGTTTATTCGAAATTAAAATATGAAAGTGGGGCTCATCGTGTTCAAAGAGTTCCTGAAACAGAAACCCAAGGTAGAGTACATACCTCAACAGCAACAGTTTTAGTTATGCCAGAAGCAGAAGAAGTAGATTTCGAATTAGATATGAACGAAGTAAGAATAGATATTACTCGTAGTAGTGGTTGTGGTGGCCAAGGTGTAAATACAACAGACTCTGCGGTAAGACTTACTCATATTCCAACAGGTATTGTCGTTTACTCACAAACTGAACGTTCTCAAATTAAGAATAAAGAAAAAGCTATTAAAATATTACAAACTAGATTGTATGATTTGAAAACTCAAGAACAAGAAAAAGCTTTAGGAGAGGAACGTAAAAATAAAATCGGTAGTGGAGACCGTTCTGAGAAAATTAGAACATATAATTATCCACAAAATCGTATTACTGATCATCGTATTAATTTTAGTATTATGCAACTAGATCGAGTTATGGAAGGTAATTTAGAACCAATTATTGAGGCTCTTATTACTGAAGATCAAACTAGAAAACTAAAAGGAGAATAAAAGTTCTCCTTTTTTAAAAAGTAGGTGAATTGATGAATGATTTAGAATATTTAAAAAAGTATTATAGAGGTAATTTAGAAGAAGCTTTAAAAAAGCTAGAGTCAGGTACACCTGTTCAATATATAGTAGGTAATGTTGAATTTTATCATTCTACATTTATAGTTACTCCTGATGTTTTAATACCACGTTTTGAAACAGAAGAATTAGTAGATAAAACTATAAATTATGTAAAAAAATATTTACAAGAACCATTAGATATTATAGATTTAGGAACAGGTAGTGGTTGTATTGCTATTTCTTTAAAAAAGGAACTAAATTGTAATGTGGATGCAGTGGATATATCAGATAAAGCTTTAGAAGTGGCTAAAATAAATGCCAAAGAAAATGATGTAGAGATAAATTTTTATTGTGGAAATTTTTTAGAACCATTAGATAAAAAATATGATGTAATAATCTCTAATCCTCCTTATATATCACCAGAAGAAGAGATCATGGAAATAGTTAAAAATAATGAACCATCTTTGGCTCTTTATGCAGATAATAATGGAATGGCTTGCTATGAAGAAATATTAAAAAATGCTTATAAATATTTAAAAAACAAAAATATAATTGCTTTTGAAATAGGATATAAGCAAGGAGATGGTATAAAAGATTTAATAAAAAAATTTTTTCCAAAATCACAAATTAGTATTGAAAAAGATTTACAAGGTAAAGATAGGTTTGTATTTATATTTAATCTATAAATTTATTAATAAAAACTTTAGAATGCTTTTATTTAAACATTCTTTTTGATATAATAAAACTGTTTGAAAAGTGGTGTTAGATATGCAAGATAAGTTAAGTATTTTATTACGACAAATTGGATTTCCTGAAGATAAAAAAAATATATTTGAAGGAGCAGTTTTAGAAAGAATTGTTGGTAATAAAGATAAAGATAAATATAGATTTGAGATAAAAATAAATAATTTATTAGATATACCTGATTATGAATTGTTTGTTAGTTTATTAAAGGGTAATTTTAGTTCTTTTAAAGAAATAGAGCTTGAACTTTTTTGTGATAATAATTCACTAGATAAATGCAAAGAATATTATTATTATTTTATAAAAAAAATGTCAAAAGATAATCCAGTACTAGAAATGTTTTTAGAAAACAATATAGATTATAAAGATAATGTAATTAGTTTAGAGGTTGCTAATAAAGCAGAAGAAATGCAAATAAATAACATTAGTGATAAGTTAATAACTTTATTAAATAAAGCGGGTATTAAAGTAAAAAAGATAATGACTATTATTAATAATGAGATAAATCTAGAGTTAGAAAAAGAGATTAAGGAAAGTTTAGTTGTTCCAGAAGAATTAAAAAAAGCTGTTGTACCTGAAGTAAAAGAAGAAAAGAAAGTTTATAATCGTTCTAAAAGAGAAGATGATCCAAATGCTTTGCTTGGTAGAATGATTAATGATGAAGTCACAACAATTAATAATATTGTAGGGGAAGCAGATAATATTACTATTGAAGGTTATATTTTTGGTGCTGACGTGTTTGAATCAAATAAGAGTAATTTTAAGATAATAACTCTTAAGATAACTGATTATACTGATAGTATTTATTCTAAAGTTTTTGTGCGGGATGATATGGACTTTAAAGGGTTATCTAAGAAACTGAAGGAAGGTAATTGGGTAAAGGTAAGAGGATATACTAAAAATGATGTATATTCTAAAGAACTTGTTTTAAATGCTAGAGATATAAATTTAATTGAGAGTAAAGATGAAGTTTTAGTAGACGATGCTGAAGTAAAAAGAGTTGAACTACATGCTCACACGATGATGAGTCAGATGGATGCGGTTACTAAGTTAGATTTAGGAAAGCATACTTGCGAACTTGTTAGTCGCGCCATTGATATGGGATATCGAGGAGTAGCAATTACTGATCATAATGGCTGTCAAGCTTTTCCAATTGCTTATGGAATAATTTCTTCTTATAATAAAAAACAAGAAGATCCAAGTAAACACTTTAAAGGATTATATGGGACAGAGTTAACGCTTGTAGATGATACCGTAAATATTGTCGTAAGACCTAGTGATTTAGATTTAGAGGGTTCTACCTATGTAGTATTTGATACCGAAACAACTGGTTTTAATGCTGCTGGAGGGGACCAGATGATTGAAATAGGTGCGGTTAAAATCTGTCATGGTAATATAGTTGATCGTTTTGATGAACTTATTGATCCAGGTAGACACATTCCTAATAAAATAACGGAACTTACTTGTATTACTGATGATATGGTTAAGGGTAAAGATAATGAGGAAATAGTTACTAAGAAATTCTTAGATTGGACTGGTGCTCTACCAATGGTTGCGCATAATGCGAAATTTGATATTTCTTTTATCGAAATGGCTATGAAAAAATATAATTTAGGGCAATTTACTAATACAGTAATTGATACTTTAGAACTTTCTCGTGCTTTAGATCAAGGGTTTGCTAGACATAGTTTGTCAGCATTAGTTAAAAGATATAATGTTCCTTGGGAAGAGGATGCTCACCATCGTGCTGATTATGATGCAGAGGGAACAGCTCAAGTATTTCATAAAATGTTACAAAAATTAACATCACAAAATTATCAAAAAATTAATGATTTAGGTAAGCTAATATCTAAAAATGAAATTCATAAATATGGTCGTAATTTTCATTTTAATGCGATTGCGGTAAATAAAATGGGACTTAAGAATTTATTTAAAATTATATCACTTGCTAATACAGTGTACTTATATAAAACTCCTAGAATACTTAGAAGTAAACTAGAAGAATTACGTGAAGGTCTATTAATTGGTAGTGGTTGTTATGAATCAGAAGTATTTTTAGAAGCTCGTAGTAAGGAAGGTCAAGAATTAACTAATATAATTAATTTTTATGATTATGTGGAAGTTCAACCTCCAGAAGTATATAATCATTTGATTCAAACTGGTGATTTTAGTAATGAATTAGAATTGGAAAATCATATTAGAAAAATTGTTGAAGAAACTAAAAAAGTTGGTAAGATAATCGTTGCCACGGGTGATGTGCATCATTTCTTTAGAGAAGATAAAATATATCGAGAGATTATTGTTAATCAAAAAGTACCAGGTGGTGGCAGACATCCACTTGCTAAAAATAGTATTAAGGAAATTCCATCACAACATTTTAGAACTACTAAAGAAATGCTTAGTGATTTTGCCTTTTTAGGAAACGAATTAGCAGAAGAAATTATTATTACAAATACTAATAAAATTCTTGATATGGTTGAAGAGATTGAGGTAATAATTGATACTGGTGGAATTCCATTTTCACCACGTGTAAAAAGTGATGATGGTAAATCTTACTTAGATTGTCCAAGAGTAGTTACTGATTTAGTATATGAAAAAGCAGCAGATTGGTATGGAGAAGAACTACCATATAATATTGAAGAGCGTATTGCTAAAGAATTATATGGTGATATTGTTTATAAAAGTTGGAATGAAAAAGTAAAACTAGAAAATCCTAATGCTAGTGAAGAAGATATCACAAAAAAGACTTTTGAATGTGTTCATAAGAATATATTGGAAGGCTTTGGTGCTGTTAAAGATTTCTTAAAAGATTCTTTAAAAAAAAAGTGGACAGAAGAAGATGGCGAGTTAAATGAAAAATCATTAGAAAAAAAATTAAAAAAACAATTGGGTGGAATTATTGGTGGAGGATTTGATCCAATTTACTTAATTGCCCAAAGACTGGTAAAACACTCTAATGATGATGGCTATTTAGTTGGTTCACGTGGTTCGGTTGGTTCAAGCTTTGTTGCTACTATGATGGGGATTACCGAAGTAAATCCACTTCCGGCTCATTATCGTTGTTTAAATTGTAAAACAAGTGTATTTGATGATGAACAAGGTAAAACACTGGGTGCAACTTATTCAAGTGGTTTTGATTTACCAGATAAAAATTGTCCAAACTGTGGTGAATTAATGTATAAAGATGGTCAAGATATGCCATTTGCTACGTTTTTAGGATTTAATGCTGATAAAGTACCAGATATTGATCTTAACTTTTCTGATTTAAACCAGGCTTCTGCTCATGAATATACTAAAGTATTATTTGGCGTAGATAATGTATACCGCGCTGGAACTATTGGTACGGTTGCTGATAAAACAGCTTTTGGTTATGTTAAAGGGTATTGTGAGGATAAAGGAATTACAATGCGTACAGCAGAAGTTGAAAGATTAGCGATTGGTTGTACTGGTGTAAAAAGAACCACTGGTCAACATCCTGGAGGTATAGTTGTTGTACCAGATTATATGGAAGTATCTGACTTTACACCATTTCAATTTCCAGCAGATGATTCAACTAGTGCTTGGCGTACTACACATTTTGATTATCATGCCATTGATCAAGATTTATTAAAACTAGATATTTTAGGTCATTCAGATCCTACGCAACTTCGTATGATTCAAGATTTAACAGGAACTGATATTTTAAAAGTTCCAATGGATGATAAAGCTACAATGAGTATATTTACATCAACAAAAGCATTAGGTGTCACTAATGAACAAATTATGAATGATACAGGAACTCTTGGTATACCAGAATTCGGTACCCCATTTACAGTAGGTATGGTTGCGGAAACAAAACCAACTACATTCTCCGAACTTATAAAAATATCAGGTTTATCACATGGTACAGATGTATGGTTAGGAAATGCCCAAGAACTTATTAAGAATAATATAGTTCCATTTAAAGAGGTCATTGGGTGTCGTGATGATATCATGGTTTATCTTATGTATCATGGTGTAGCCCCAATTAAAGCATTTAAAATAATGGAATTTGTTCGTAAAGGAAAGGCTAGTAAAGATCCTGATACCTGGGCGGTTCACAAAGAAACTATGGAAAAAGCAGGAATAGAAAAATGGTTTATCGATTCTTGTGAGAAAATTAAATACATGTTCCCTAAAGCCCATGCGGCGGCTTATGTAATTAGTGCTTTCCGTATTGCATGGTATAAGGTACATATGCCAGTATACTTTTATGCTTCTTGGCTTACTTCTAAAGCAACAGATGTTGATGTAGAAGTTATGATTAAGGGATATGACGCAATAAAGAGTAAAATCCTTGATATTCAAAATAAAGGATATGACGCGACTAATAAAGAGATGGGTCAATTAGAAAGTTTGAAAGTCTGCTTAGAGGCAACCGCTCGCGGTATTAAATTTTTACCAATTGACTTAAACAAAAGTAATAGCACTGTTTGGGGCGTAAAAGATGCTACCAGTATTTATCCACCTTTTTCATCTATTGATGGACTAGGGGATACGGTTGCTAATAAAATAGTTGAAGAAAGAGAAAAAGGTAAATTTCTTAGTATAGAAGATTTACAAAAACGTGGTAAAGTATCACAAACTTTAATTGATAAAATGCGTTTTATGGGAATGCTAGACGGTATGGATGAATCTAGTCAATTAAGTTTATTTTAATATAAAACTAGTGTTATCTATAAAATTATAATCAGTTTTATATTTTAAAGATCTAATTAATCTAAATAGAGCATCATCTTTAGCTTTAGCTTCCAGCATAATATCTATATTATAATTTAAATGTTTAATTTGTTCTAAAAAGATAATAAAGTCATCAACATTGATATAATCATGATGACTTCTAATGTCTTTTTTTGTTTGATTTTTAGGACTAGAAAAATGAATCTTAGGATTAATTTTTTTCCAAGTATTAAATATTCTTTCATAGTATTGAATTATATCTAAGTTATCATTATTGCAGATATGATGATGATAATCTAACACCATTGGGCAATTAATTTTTTCACACAGTTCTATTGTATCTTTAATATTAAAAATTTTATCATCATTTTCTATAGCAAGACATTCTTTAATATATTTAGGTAATTTGTTAAAAGTATTTATAAATCTTGTAATAGATTTTTCTTTACCAAATACATTACTTCCAATGTGTACTATTAATACTTTATTCTTTATTTGCATTATATCTAATAAATTATAATGATATTTTAATATTTCAAAAGTATTTTCTAATACTTCTTTTTTTACACTATTTATTACACAGAATTCATCAGGATGAAAATCAACACGTATATTATGATTATTTATCTTTTTACCTATGTTTTCATAAATACGTTTATAAGGTGTTAAATAATCAAATATAACATCTTTTTTAGTAGCGAGTGGTATTAAATTTGAAGATATTCTATAAAAGTGTATATTATTTTTAATATTATAATCGATTATATTTTCTAGAGTTTTTAAATTTTTTAAAATTATATTATTTAATTTGTCTTGTTTATTTTCTTCTTTTAAGTAATTGGTATAACTAATAGTATGTGAACAAGTTTCATCTAAACATTTACTAATAGAAACATAACCTAATCTAATAATCATAAGAGTCACCATTATTATTGTGAATCAAAAATGAGAGGATATGTGTGAATTAAAATAATGTTTGATTTTTTAAATATTGATAGCTTTTTTACAAAAGTTTACACAAAAAATGATTTTTTAAAAAAATTACTTGTTTTTTTGAGTTAATATAGATATAGAGGAGTGAAAAAATGGAAAATAAAAATACAGGAATTATGGTGTTGCTTGTCATTATATCGTTACTTATAGGTGGATTATTAGGATATTTTGTAAGTTCTAATTTATTAGATTCAAGTAATAATAATTGTCCAAAATGCGAAGATAATAATGATAATACAGTTATAAAAAAAGAAGTAAAGGTAGAAACAAAGCTACATTATACTGATGATAAAAATAATGATTTATCTATACCAGAGATTGTTAATGGTGGTAGTGAATCAGATATGTTAAATAATAAAATATTAACTCACATTTTAAAAACATCTTATCAATTTCAAAATTTAAATGAGTATGACAAGGTAGGATGTAATAGTACTTATGAATATATAATCAAAAATAATATTTTAGTTATCTTTACACATATAAAAGCTTATGGTAATTTTATGATTGGTGGACTTATTACTGATGATTTTGGTTCTTATTATATATATGATATAACAAGTGATAAGGAATTAACAGAAGATTCTATTATTTATGAAAAGTTAGGTTTAAAAGAACAATTTAATAATTTTGAAAAAGATGCAAATGGATGTCATAGTTATGGTTTACATTTAGAAAATGGTAATATATCTCTTGAAACTGTTTGTCCTTAGTAATTATTATATTAAAAAAATCGAATTAAAGTTTGAATTGTACCAGTTATGGTAAAATCAAAAATGCTCGATTTTTTTAATTTTAATTTTGTTGATTTCTGGCTGCAGTTCTATATTATTTTTTAAAATCAAATATAGAAATTTAAAAGCATAACATTCCTCTGTTAGAGTACATATTTCATGAATTATACCTAAATCATTAGTACTGTAAATGACATAATTATTATTATTGTTATTGCAGCCAATAATATTTTTTTTATTAGAGAAATAATTCTTGGTAATAATAAAGTTATCACCTAATTTATATTTTTTACATAAAATTTTAAATTCTAATTCTGTCATAAAACCACCAACTAAAATTATTATAGATTAAAAACTATAGAATAATCAACAATTATTTCTATAAATTATTATAAAGATCAGTTATTTTCTAGATTGTTTAGTTTGATAATGGTATAATGAATAATAAGTAAAGGTGATAAAATGAATAAAATAATTTTAGTAGATGGTAATAATCTTCTATTTAGAAGTTACTATGCAACTGCTTATAATGGCAATATGATGAAAAATAGTAAAGGCTTTCCAACAAATGCTTTATTTGGATTTGTTAATATGATGAATAAAATAATAGCAGAAGAAAAACCTACACATATTATGGTAGCATTTGATAAAGGTAAAACTTTTCGTCATGAAAAATATCCTGATTATAAAGGTGGAAGGGGAGAGACACCTGATGAACTTAATATGCAGTTTCCAGTAGCAAAGCAACTCTTAATAGCAATGGGAATTAAGTATTATGAAATTGATAATTACGAGGCTGATGATATCATTGGTACATTTGCTGAATTTTGTGAACACGATCCTAATTTTTCAGCTCTTATTATCAGTAGTGATAAAGATTTAATCCAACTTGTTAGTGATGAAACTGAGATAAAATTATTAAAACAAAAAGATTATATTCGCTATAATCGTGAATCTTTTAAAAAAGAATATGGAATAGAACCAGTTAATATGGTTGATTTAAAAGCTCTTATGGGTGATCCATCCGATAATATTCTAGGGGTAAAAGGAATAGGAGAAAAAACGGCCTTAAAACTTCTACAACAATTTAAAACACTAGATAACTTGTATGAACATATTGGAGATGTAACTGGTAAAGCTGTTGAAAAACTAATGGATGATAAGGAAAGTGCTTATAAAAGTTATGATCTTGCAACAATAGTTAGAAATGTTCCAATGACTATAAACGTTCAAGATGTGGTCTATGAAGGAAAAGATACTGCTAAATTAAATGCTCTTTATGAAGATTTAGAATTTTATCATTTTCTAAAAAAAGAACAAGAACTACCACAAAAACAAGAAGAATTAAAAGTAACAACTATTCATAATATAGATGATATACCAGAATTTAAAGAATGTGCTGTTTACTTAGAAATTCTTGGTAGTAATTATCATAGTGCTAAAGTACTTGGAATGGGTATTTATAGTGATATAGGGGCATATTATTTGCCATACGAAGTTCTTAAAGAAAATCCTAAGTTCTTATGTTCTACTATAAAATACACCTATGATTTAAAGAAAGCTTATGTTGCTTTAAAACATTTAGGTATAGATATTAAAAATGTTAACTTTGATCTTATGATAGCGGCCTATCTTTTAGATTATAATGTTAAAGATGATATTGCTTATCTTGCTAATGGTTGTGGTTATGATATATCTTTTTATGATAATGTATATGGTAAAGGCAGTAAATTAAAAGAACCAGAAGAAGAAGTTATTGCACGTGAAACAGCTAAGAAAGCTAAGTTTATATATGAAAATATACCAGAATTTATTGATAAGATAACTACTGAAGGAATGTTAGAACTATTTAATAATATTGAAATGCCTTTAGCAATTACTCTTGGTAATATGGAATATAATGGAGTGTATGTAAATAAAGATACTTTAAAGGAAATGGGCGATGAAATAAGTAATAAAATAGCAATAACTGAGCAAGAAATATATGAATTAGCTGGAACTACTTTTAATATTGCTTCTCCGGTTCAATTAGGTGAAATTTTATTTGAAAAACTTAATTTGCCACATGGAAAGAAGAATGATCGGGGATATTCTACAGCTATTGATGTATTAGAAAAATTAAGAGATATTCATCCAATTATTCCACTTATTATTGATTATAGAATGCTTACGAAGCTATATACTACTTATATTGAAGGACTTATGAATAGTGTTCATGATGATGGTAAAATTCACACAATATATACCCAAACACTAACTAGAACTGGTAGATTATCTTCAATTGAACCTAATTTACAGAATATTCCCATTCGTAATGAATATGGAAAACTTATTCGTAAAGCTTTTATTCCTAGTCCTAATTCTATTATTATAAGTGCAGATTATTCTCAAATAGAATTACGTATACTTGCTCATATGGCTAATGTTAGTTCTCTTATTGAAGCATTTAATAATAATATAGATATTCATTCTAAAACTGCTAGTGATATATTTCATATAGATCCTAGTGAAGTAACTAGTAATCAAAGAAGGATTGCTAAGGCAGTAAACTTTGGTATTATATATGGCATCAGTGGCTATGGTTTATCAGAGAACGTTGGAATTACTCCTAGTGAAGCTAAAAAGTTTATTGATGAATACTTAAAAACTTATCCAGGTATCAATGAATATATGAACAATACTATTAAGCAAGCTCATGTAGATGGCTATGTCAAAACTTTATTTAATCGTAAACGTAATATTCCTGAACTTGATAATAAAAACTATATGATAAGAAGTAGCGGCGAAAGAATGGCTTTAAATACACCAATTCAAGGTACAAGTGCTGATATTATTAAGATGGCGATGGTTAAAGTAGAGGAAGAATTTAATAAACAAGGATTAAAGAGTAAAATGATTTTACAAGTTCATGATGAATTAATCTTTGATTGTTTAATTTCGGAAAAAGATATAGTTGAAAGTATAATAACAAATGTTATGGAAAATGTCTGTAAATTAACTGTACCAATTAAAGTAGATATTAAATCTGGTATAGATTGGTATCAAGCTAAATAGTAATATAAAAAACAAGTATTTACATAATTTTACATAAAAAATAAATGTTCAAAAATTTACTTGTTTTTTTTTAGTTAATATAAATATGAAAGGATTGGTATATTAATGAAAAAAATATTATTTACAACATTAATGTTACTAGTTATATTGGGGACTAGTGGCTGTTCTATATCCTTGTTTGAAAATAAGGATAATTCATGTCCAGAATGTGATTGTGTAGATCAAAATTCCAATAATGATTATGCAAATTATATAAATGGGATAAAGAAGTCTGATTTAGTACAAAATATTTTAACAGGTTCTGTTAGTGATACTTATCGTCAAGAATTATATTCTTCCTTTTCTGAAAAAATATTAAAATTAGAATTAAATAAGAATGGAGTAGCAACTGTTATATTTAAGAATGAAAGCGATTTGATTTCTAAATATCCAAATGGTTATACATTACCTGGTAAATTTATATTTGCTTTTGATGAGCTATGCACTGGTGCCGGAGGCTTAAATGAGTGTGGATTTGTTTTGGTGGATAATAATGGAATATCATATTGGTTAAATAGTGATACTAATGAGCCAAAGCTTGAAGAAATTACCACGATAAAAAATGTTGTTAATGTATTTAGTATGTTCACTCATATTGATGGTGCAGATACAGGTTCAACTAATATCTATGCTATCGATATAGAGGGTAATGTAGTTTGCATAAAATAATAATTTATGAAAAAGTATTAGAGTAATTACATTCTAATATTTTTTATTGTAATTAGATGAAAAAAACATTATAATTATATTAGGATAGTGATATAATGAATAAAAAATTAAAATATATATTATTATTTATAGTATTAATAATCTTTTTCTTTATAATTAATTATTTTAATGTGATAAATGATGATTTAATTTGGAATTTTGGTTTTTGTTCTAACTTTGCTACAGGTATGACTATGTATAAAGACTACAATATGGTTATTACTCCTTTATATCCTTTTTTAGTTGGAGCACTTATGAAAATATTTGGCAATAACATGACTATGTTTTATATTATAAATAGTATTATTCCAACTTTAATTATGATGTTAGTATTAAAATTAAATAAAAAAGCATTTATTCCTACCATAGTTCTATTATCCTTTGTATCAGTTCCTAATTACAATTTGTTATGTATATTATTTTTATTTATTTTAATATATTTAGAAACTAATCCTAAAAATGATTATTTAATAGGTATAGTCTTAGGTCTTACTTTTTTAACTAAAAGTAATGTAGGGGTATTATTATGTATTCCTACTGCTTATTATTTGATTAAAGATTTAAAAAAATTAATTAAGAGAATAGTGGGTTTTTTACTACCAAATTTATTAGTATTAGGAATATTTTACTTAAATGGTTCTTTAGTGTATTATATTGATTACTGCTTTTTAGGTTTATTTTCTTTTGCTCAAGGCAATACAGAATTTAGTTTTTGGTTAATAATCTTATTATTATCAATTGTTTATTTGATTAAAGAATTTATTAAACATAAAGATATAAGTATTTTATATATACTATGCTTTCAAATGATTGCGTATCCAATATTTAATGGATTTCACGTTATGTATGCTAGTGTACCAGTTTTATATTACATTATGAATCATTTATCTAAAAAAGTAGATATTATATATGAAAAAAATCAAAAGTTATTTTTAATTTTATTAATATGTCCTATAGTTGGTAGTATAATAATTACTATTACGCATGAATTTACTTATGATAATAATATATTTAAGTATCGTTATGTTAATAAAGAAATGTATGAAGACTCTAAAATAATTGATAGTATATTTAAAGGTAAATATGATAATGTTTATTTTATAATGAACAGTGCTTATTTAAATAAATATTTACTTGATATTCCTATTAATAATTATGATTTATTATTAAAAGGAAATTTAGGATATCAAGGTGAAAAAAGAGTTATTTCTGAATTTAAGGAAATGAAAGATATATATTTTATTATATATGATCAGTATGAAGGTGGACAAGCCAGTAAAAAGCTTTATGATTATGTAGTTAATGATACAGACTATGTAATGTCAAAAAGTAAATATATGATATATTATCAAAATTAGTAAAAATAATAATTTTATGCTAGAATAATAATTTGGTGAGGTGAATCATGAAAATAAAAAAAATAACTTACTTAGTATTATCATTTATAGTACCTTGTATATTAATGACGATTTTATATGCTATTGTAGGAATTTATCCTTTTGGTGAAAATTCTTTATTAACAGTTGATTTAGCCGGACAATACGTTGCATTCTTTAATGCTTTAAAGAATATTTTAGATGGTTCTATAAATATATTTTACTCTTTTAGTAAAACATTAGGTGGTAATATGTATGGCTTACTTACATATTATTTAATGAGTCCATTTAATCTTTTATTAGCTTTTTTTGATAAGGCATCAATTCCTGAATTTATATTTTTAATTAATGTTTTAAAAATAGGCTTATGTGGATTAACTAGTTATATTTATTTTGATAAAACATTTAAAGATAAAAAATTTGTATCGTTTATTTTTAGTATTGTTTATGCATTGATGGCATACAATATTGTTTATAGTCAAAACATTATGTGGCTAGACGGTGTTTATATGTTACCTATAATTTTTTTAGGTATTGATAAATTAATTGAAAAAGAAAAACCAATAATGTTTTGTATTTCTTTAGCATTTTCAATATTTTGTAGTTATTATATAGGCTATATGTCTTGTATAGCTTCATTAGTTTATTTTTTGTATAAATTATATCTTCATAATAATTATAAATTATCTTGGCAAGGGAATAAAAAAGATATTTTATACTTCTTTAAATATGCTTTTTTAACAGTTGGTATTAGCATGGTTGTTTTGCTTCCCTCTGTTTTTTCACTTTTAGTTGGTAAGACTAGTAATACACTAAACCATATGGTGCCACGTCAAGACTTTGCTGCTTTGGATTTATTATATAGATTTTGTATTGGAACGTTTAAGAAGTCTGATTTATTAGGAATATATCCACATGTATTTATTTCTATGATTATGTTAGTTCTTAATATTGTATATTTCTTTAATAAAAAAATTGATAAACGAGAAAAATTAGGTACTTTAATTTTTATATTATTTTTTGTTTTTAGTATGACTGTTGATGTTTTAAATATAATTTGGCATACCTTCAGTCATCCCGTAGGTTTTCCTTATAGAAATTCTTTTATTTTCGATTTTGCACTTTTAATAGTCGCATATAAAAGTTATTCTAGAATAGATGGAGTAGAGAATAATTTATTTAAAAAAATGATTCCTTGGACAATATTAGTAATACTTGTTATTGATAAGTTAATGTTTGCTTCTAATATGTATTATAAAGTTATTGCTTCAGGATTAATTATAGTTATATATTTACTTTACTTTTATAAAAGTAAAACAAGAAATATTTGTAAATCAATTGCTGTTCTTATGATTTTAGAAATGATATTAAATGGTTCAATAACTTTATATAATATGGATTATCAATTGAGAGACAAATATGATGAATTTATAGATAGTTATGGGACTGTAATTGATAATATCAAGAAACAAGATGATAGTTTTTATCGTATTGAAAAAGAATATAGTTATACTACAAATGATCCACTTTTATTAAATTATAATGGTATTTCTCATTTTAGTTCTACTTTTGAAGGCCAAAATAATAAACTATTAGGGGAATATTTAGGAATATTTAATAGATTTTATATTACTAATTATTTAGGATCAACTCCAGTAACCAATTCGTTATTTAGTATTAAATATATTTTACTTAATCATAAAGTAAACTATTATGACCTGATCGATACTTATGATGACATATATATATATCAAAATAAATATGATTTGCCAATTGGTTTTATGGTTAGTGATAAGTTATTAGACTTAGAATTAGAAATGTTAGAACCTCTTGAAAATCAAAATAATATTTTAAAAGCAATGAGTGGTATTAATAAAGATGTTTTCGAAAGAATTATTGTATCAGACATAGTTATGTATAATGTTAAGCAAGATGATAAAAATGAAGAACATTACCGTAAAGTAGATAGTGCTTTAGAAGGATATATTACTTATAATCTAACTGTTAAAAAGAGTGGTCAAGTATATTATTATATGGCATCTGAGGATGAAAAAAGAGTAGAAATCCTTTCTAATGGTGAACGTGTGATTGATACTAACAGTGAAAATGGATATCGTTATAATGTTATTGATTTAGGTTACTTTAAGAAAGGTGAAACGATCGAACTTAAGGTTTTATTACTTGAAGATTCCATTAAATTTAAAGATGCTATGTTCTATACTTTAAATGAAAATAATTTAGGAGAAATAACTAAGTCTTTACAAAAAGAAAGTGCCTTATTTATTGAAGAGAATAAAGGAAATTATATTAAGGCTAATATAAATGTTACTAAAGATAATCAAATTTTATATACTTCAATACCTTTAGATAAAGGATTTACTATTTTTGTTGATGGAAAAAAAGTTGAACAGATATCTGTTTTTAATACTTTAATAGGTTTAAATCTTGAAAAGGGAGAACATACTATTGAATTTAAATATGTTCCAAGAGGTCTAGAGTCTGGCGCTGTAATTTCTGTTATTTCAGTTTTACTATTAATATGTTTAAAAAAGAGAAAGTAGGTTAAATATGAAACTATTAGAAATTTTTCATGTTATATTATTAGGTATAGTAGAGGGCATTACTGAGTGGTTGCCAATTAGCAGTACTGGACATATGATTTTAGTTGAGCAATTTATTAATTTAAATGTTAGTGATTCTTTCATGGAAATGTTTAGAGTTGTAATACAATTAGGTGCTATTATGGCAGTAGTAGTATTATATTTTAAAAAATTAAATCCTTTTAGTCCATCTAAAAATAAGGAAGAAAAAAAAGATACTTGGAGTTTATGGTTTAAAGTTCTAGTATCATGTATTCCAGCTGGAATAATTGGTATATTGTTTGATGATAAAATAGATGCTGTATTTTATAACTATATAACAGTTGCTATTACGCTTATAGTATATGGTGTATTATTTATTGTAATTGAAAATAGAAGCAAGGGAAAGGAACCAAAATATAAGAGTTTAAAGGATATTACTTATAATGTAGCTTTAATAATCGGTTTATTTCAAGTATTGGCATTAATTCCAGGTACTAGTAGAAGTGGAGCTACTATAGTTGGAGCTCTTGTTTTTGGAGTATCTCGTACTGTAGTAGCGGAATATACATTCTTTTTAGGAATTCCTGTTATGTTAGGTGCTAGTTTATTAAAAATAGTAAAATTTGGTTTTGCTTTTTCAAGTACTGAAATTATAATTTTATTAGTTGGTATGTTAACAGCATTTCTAGTATCTATTCTGGCTATTAAATTTTTAATGAATTACATTAAGAAAAATGATTTTAAAGCCTTTGGTTGGTATAGAATAGTCTTAGGTATTATTGTATTACTTTATTTCTTAGTATTTTAAAACTTCTCAGAATGAGAAGTTTTTTTCTTATAAATAAGTTTTTAATTTTTCAATACTTTGTTCTTGGAAGGCTCTAAAATCTTTAGCAAGTTTTAATACATCTTTATCAATTGTTTTTTCATAATTATCTATTTTTTTGTTCATATCAATAGTACCCATTGTTAAGCCTTTGATCAGCATATCGGCAATTCTCGCGTCACTATTATCTTTTAGCATCTCCATTTTTATACCCATCCAAGAAGATACTTTAGCTGCAGTTCCAAACTCTTTTAATTCAACTTTTAACTTTTTTAAAGCTTTTTCACTTTTTTTGATAAAATCTTCATATTTCTTTAATTGTTCTTCAACTACAGGTTTAATTTTATTGTCTTTAGATTGAATAGTTTTAATAAGAGTGGTAACAGATTCTACTCCCATTTTAGCATCTTTATAGATGTATTCTAATACTTCAGTATTTTCATTCATAATATCATCCTCGTATATATTGTGTATCAAAAAATTTTTTGTATACTAAAAAAATATTGACATATAATTAAGTAAGTATTATAATTTTTTTAATGACGTTGAGAAAGAAAAGTAATATTGATAAAAATTTATAGTGAGTTAATGATAGTGGAAAATTAACAAGGACATCAATATGAAGAACACTTTTTAGTTGCTTACCGAAAGTCTGCTAGTAGGCTAAGCCGGGTTGTAATCCGTTACCAATTACTAGATTTGCTAGAATCGAAAAGTGATCATATAAATTAATATTTTATGATAAATTGGGTGGTACCGCGGAATAACCAGTTTTCGTCCCATATAGGGAACGAATACTGGTTTTTTTAGTTTATTATAGAAAGAGGGATTTATATGTGTAGTTTTATGGTATACACAAAAAATGATATTAAAGAAGAAGAATTTTTGAAGGAGTTTGAAAAAATAACTTATCGTGGACCAGATATGTCAAAGACTGATTTTACAAATGGTATGTGGGGATTTCATCGTTTAGCAATCATGGATCTTGGTGAGAGTGGTATGCAACCATTTGATTATAATGGTAATAAGGTTGTTTGTAATGGCGAAATATATGGCTTTCGTAAAATAAAGAAACAATTACAAAAAGAAGGTTATAAATTTAAATCAAATAGTGATTGTGAAATATTATTGCCTTTATATGAAAAATATAAAGAAAGAATGTTTAAAAAATTAGATGCTGAATTTGTATGTGTTATATATGATAAATCTACTGATGATTTTATTGCAGCTCGTGATCCAATTGGTATTCGTCCACTTTTTTATGGTTATTCAAAAATAAGTAATCATATAATGTTCGCTAGTGAAGCTAAATCTTTGATTAAATTATGTACTAAAGTTTTGCCATTTCCACCAGGATATTATTATAGAGAAGGAAAGTTTACTAAATATTATGATGCTAGCAAATATAGTAAATTTATCGATGATGATTTAAATATCATTACTAAGAATATTAAAAAGAAATTAGAAAAAGCTGTTATTAAAAGAATAGATTCTGATGCTCCAATCGGATATCTATTGAGTGGTGGTTTAGATTCTAGCTTAGTCTGTTCGATTGCGTCACGTCATACAAGGAAACCGATTCGAACATTTGCGATCGGAATGAGTAAAGATGCAATTGATTTAAAATATGCTAAGGAGGTGGCAGATTTTATAGGTAGTGATCATACTGAAGTAATTATGGATGAAAAACAAGTATTAGATATTTTAAAAGAAGTTATTTATCATTTAGAAACTTGGGATATTACAACAATTCGTGCTTCAATTGGAATGTATTTATTAACAAAATGGATACATGAAAATACGAATATAAAAGTTTTATTAACAGGAGAAGTAAGTGATGAGTTGTTTGGCTATAAATATACAGATTTTGCTCCAAATGCCAAAGAGTTTCAATTAGAAAGTGAAAAACGAATAAAAGAACTTTATATGTATGATGTTTTACGTGCTGATCGTTGTATATCAGGAACATCCTTAGAAGCTAGAGTTCCATTTGCGGATTTAGAATTTGTTAATTATGTAATGGGCATTAATCCAAAGAAGAAGATGAATGTTTATAATAAAGGAAAATATTTACTTAGAAAGGCCTTTGAAGGAGATTATTTACCATATGATATTTTATACCGAGAAAAAGCTGCATTTAGCGATGCAGTTGGACATTCTATGGTAGATTATTTAAAACAATATGCTGAAGATAAATATACAGATTTAGAGTATTCTGAATTAATAAAAAAATATCCAAAGCATAATAGACCATTTACTAAAGAATCTTTATTATATAGAGAAATATTTGAAGAATTTTATCCAAATAGTGCAGATATGATAGTTGATTATTGGATGCCCAATAGAAACTGGGAAGGTTGTAATGTTAATGATCCTTCGGCTAGAGTTTTAGCAAATTATGGTTCTAGTGGTAAATAGGCTATTTAAAATTTAATCTATAAAAAATAGATTACCAATAATTATTTCTTGAACATATTTGTTCATTATTATATAATGTTCTTAAGGATGGTGAATATATATGCGAGAAATCGAAATTGGTAAAACATATAAACATTTTAAAGGAAATTTATATAAAGTTTTAGATATTGTCTATGATTCTGAATCTAATAATGATACTGAATATAGAAAAGTAGTAATTTATCAAGCTTTGTATGGAGATAAATTAAAGTGGGCTAGACCATATGATATGTTTAATAGTGAAGTTGATCATGATAAATATCCTGATATTAAACAAAAATATCGATTCGAAGAGTATATAGATAACTTAGCAACTGAATAATTTTGTAATATTTATTATAAAATTATGTTTTTATTTTCAAATAGAAATTATATAAATATTAAAAGATAGATTTAATTGCTTATATATAGTCTATCTTTTAAATTTAAAAAATTTATATTTTTTTGGAACTTTTTTCTAAAAATAACGACTAGTATAGTGAGGTGGAACAATGATCGATCAAGAAACCTTAAAAACATTTGATGAATTGTATTATGACACTTATGATTATGTATTAAAATATGTAGTATGTAATTGTTCCAAATTAAATGATGTTGAAGATATCGTTCAAAATGTATATATGGAAGCATATAAACAAATATTAAAAGGAGTAAAAATTTCTAATTTTAAAGCATATGTTTTAGGAATAGCAAAAAATAAAGTAAAGGATTACTATAGATTTTGTTATAAAGAAAAAATACTTTCTTTTTTTTCGGATTTTGAAGATAACAAAACATCTTTAGAAATATCATCTGATATTAATATTCAAAATGATCTAATTATTTCAGAAAAAATTAATTTTGTTTTTGAATATTTAAAAACAAAAAAGATTATAGTTTTTAAAATATTTTATTTATACTATTATTTTGGATTAACTATCAAAGAAATTTCTAAAGAACTTGGTACAACAGAATCAAATGTTAAACATAATTTGTATAGGACATTAGGTGAGTTAAAAAACTTATTGGAAAGTGGTGAGTTGGAAAATGTCTAAAAGTAAAAATTTTAAAGAAAAGTTTGATAAAGAATTTAATATTGAAAATATGCATGAAAAAATTTTATTTCAAATTAGAAGTGAGAAGCAAGTAAAAAAAAGATATCCTTATTTAGCTTTTGCTAGTTTCTTAATAATCTTTGGTAGTATAGTTTTGCTACCCCCTGTAACGCAAAAACTACAAAATAATAATAAAATATATATAAATGAAATATCAGACTTAAGTACTATTAGTGTAACTCTTAGTAGCAATTATAATATTGAAGAAGAAAAGATTACTGCTCAACGAACAGTTGATGATGACATTATTGAAAAAGTTAAATTACCAAGTGATTTAACTTTAAATGATAGATATAATGTTTATCTTAAAAATAACTTGAATGATAATGAAGACATTTTGCATGATGAAGTATTATATTATTCTTCAAAAGAAAGAACTGCTAAAATTAGTTATTCATCAGTATCCAAACCTTTACAAAATTATAATTTATCTGAAGATGCTTTAATTTCAAAAATTAATAATACTGCTGTAAAAATATATACGTATGAAGATTTATATTTATCTAATTTTGTTTATAATCAAGTTTATTATTTTATTGAAACAAAGAATTTTAGTAAAAATGAATTAATTGATT
The DNA here is from genome assembly GCA_947853245.1 of uncultured Bacilli bacterium. Lineage (GTDB taxonomy): Bacteria > Bacillota_I > Bacilli_A > RF39 > UBA660 > SIG204. The sequence goes on from CANTWP010000051.1 coordinate 26,055, forward strand.
TGATCGAGTCAATTATAAATTAAAAAAAGAAAAGAGGAAAAAGAAAATTATGAAAAAATTATTTAGTTTATGTTTAATGATTGGTTTATGTTTAGTTGTTTTAACTGGTTGTGGAAAAGTTGAAACATTAGATATGAAATTAACAGAAGTTTTAGATAAAGTGTACGCTGGTGTAGAAGAAGATATGCCAAAAGTTATGAATATGGAAATAACTGATGAAAATATTGCTTATTATTTAGGCATAGAGTCATTGGATTATAAAGAAGGAATAGCGTCAGAGGCAATGAATAGTTCTATTCCACATTCAGTTGTTGTAGTTAGAGTTAATGATGGAGTAGATATTGAACAAATAAAACAAGAAATTAAGGAAAAAGCTAATCCAAGAAAATGGATCTGTGTGGAAGCTGAAAGTGTAATTGTTGAAAGTAAAGGCGATGTTATTATTTTAATTATGACAAATACAGATTTAGCTGAAAAAGTTCAAACTAATTTTAATAATTTATGATAAAAAAGGCCTTCATTAGAAGGCTTATTTTATAGAAGGAGCAAATATGGTATTTTCTAGTATCACTTTTATTTATTATTTTTTACCAATAGTATTATTAATTTATGTTATATATCCTAATAAATATAAAAATCTAATATTGTTAGTCAGTAGTTTATTATTCTATTTTTATGGTGAAAGAGTATATATTTGGATACTTTTATTATCTTGTATTATTAATTATTTTTTTGCACTTTTAATAGAAAAAAACAGGAATAATAAAAAAGCTAAAATATATTTAATTATATCTATTATTTGTAATATAGGTATGTTATGTTACTTTAAATATACTAATTTTTTTATCCAAAATATAAATAGTTTATTTAATATTAAATTATCTTTATTTAATATTGTAATGCCTATTGGAATAAGCTTTTTTACTTTTCAAACAATGAGTTATGTTATAGATGTTTATCATGGAAAAGTTAAAGCTAATAAGAATATTTTAAACTTTGCTACTTACGTATGTTTATTTCCTCAATTAATTGCGGGACCAATTGTTAGATATAGTGATGTTAATGATGAACTTAACGAAAGAAAATTATCTTATATAGATTTTGGTAATGGTGTTAGAAGATTTGTAATAGGACTGGCTAAGAAAGTATTAATTGCTAATGTAATAGGTGAGATGTGTTCTATATTATTAGGACTTTCTGATATAACTGTAGTAGCGTATATTTTAGTAGCGATAGGTTTTTCTTTGCAAATATATTTTGATTTTTCAGGATATAGTGATATGGCTATTGGTTTAGGATTGATGTTAGGTTTTCATTTCTTAGAGAACTTTAATTATCCCTTTATTGCGAGAAGTATAACTGATTTTTGGCGTAGATGGCATATTTCTTTATCTAGTTGGTTAAGAGATTATGTTTATATTCCATTAGGTG
>CANTWP010000052.1 GCA_947853245.1 uncultured Bacilli bacterium
TAATCCCAATACTCACTTTAGATTTATGGGAACATGCTTATTATTTAGATTATCAAAATAATAAGAGTAATTATATGGAAAACTTTTTTCAAAATATTGATTTTAGTTATGTAAATAACATGTATGAACAAGCAATCAAAGAAAAATAAACTAAAAAATAAAACTAATAATTATCAAAAGAAAGTCACATATAAATCAAAAATTGAAAAAAGATACAAAGTTTTATTTGTAATAATTATATTACTATTATTGTTATTATTAATTAGTTTATTTTCCGTTCAAATATTAAATCATTCTTATTATTTACAAAGAGTAGAAAAACTTACTAATAATGTTATTCTAGGATCTAGTGCTCCTAGAGGTAGGATATATGATCGTAATGGTAATATTCTAGTAGATAATGAAGCTATTAAAACAATAGTTTATAAAAAACAAAGTGGTATTACGACTCAAGATGAGATAGATATGTCTTATTTTTTAGCACAGTTAATAGAAGTAGATTATAAAAAACTTAATACATATAATTTAAAAAAATTTTGGCTTAAAAATAATCCAGAACTTGCTAATGAAAAAATAACAGAAGCTGAGTGGAATGATTTATCAGATAGAAAAATTACTTCTGATGATATTTTAAAATTAAAGTTAGAACGCATTACTGAAGAAGACTTATCTTCTTATGAAGAATTAGATAAGGAAGCGGCTTATATTTATTATCTTATGAATAATGGATATGCTTATGAAGAAAAAACTATTAAGAGAGTGGATGTAACTGATATAGAGTATGCTTTGGTAGCGGAACATGCTGATAAATTAAAGGGATTTTTTACTAAATTAGATTGGAATAGAGTATATCCTTACGGTAATGTATTTAGAACTATGTTAGGAAGTGTATCTACTAGTGCTTCGGGAGTACCAGCAGAATTAAAAGATTATTATTTAAATAAAGGATATCGTTTAAATGACCGAGTTGGTCTTACTTATTTGGAATATCAATATGAAGACTTATTAAAAGGTGAAAAAGATAAGTTTTTAATTACATCTAGTGGTGAAAATAAACTATATGAAGAGGGAAGTCGTGGCAATGATTTGGTTCTTACTATTGATATCAAATTACAGCAAGCTGTTGAACAAATATTAGAAGAACAATTACTTAATGCTAAGAAATATCCTAATACAAGGAATTATAATCATTCGTTTGTTATTATAAGTGATCCTAATACTGGAGAGATTTTAGCTATGGCGGGTAAACAAATTGTCTTTAAAGATGGTGAATATAAGTTTTATGATTATACACCAGGTATATTTACCACTAGTGTCGTAGCAGGATCTTCTGTAAAAGGAGTATCTCATTTAGTTGGATATCAAACTGGCGCTTTAAAAATAGGCGAAGTTCGTGATGATAGTTGTATTAAAATAGCGTCTACTCCTTCTAAGTGTTCTTGGAAATACTTAGGAGTACTTGATGATATTACTGCATTAAAACAATCTTCTAATACTTATCAATATCGAACTGCTATTAAAGTTGGTAAAGGTTCTTATTCTTATAATAAACCTTTAGTGCTTGATCCTGAAGCATTTAATACTTATCGAAATGCTTTTAAACAGTTTGGTCTTGGAACTTTTACTGGTATAGATATTCCTAACGAAAATTTAGGATATAAAGGAAATAGTACCGCAACTGGACAATTATTAGATTTCACGATTGGCCAGTATGATACATATACACCAATTCAGTTATCACAATATATAAATACACTAGCTAATGGTGAATATAGAATAGCTCCTAAACTTTTAAAAGCGGTATACGCACCAACTAAAGAACCGCTTACTACTTTAAAATATGAAACAGAAGTAACAACTTTAAATAAACTAGAATTTAATCAAGAATATATTGAACGTGTTAAATTAGGTTTTAAGGCTGTTTTAGAATCTGGTGGTACAGGTTATGGTTATATTGATACAAAATATTTACCAGCTGGAAAAACTGGAACCAGTGAAGGATTTGTTGACACTAATAATGATGGAATTGTTGATACTGAGACTATATCTAATACCTTTGTAGGATATGCTCCTTATGATAAACCAAAAGTTACCTTTACAGTAGTATCTCCTGATGTTTACACAAAAAACTCCCTTAGTTCTACTAGAACTTTAGTAAATAGGTATATTACGCAGGAAGTTTCAAAAAAATTCTTTGAAATTTACCAATAATTTGTTATAATAGGTACGTACTTATCAAGAAGGAGGGAAATTATGGCAAAAAAAGGAGAAGCAAGAGAAAGAATTACTCTTACATGTACTGAATGTAAAGAAACTAATTATCGTACTGAAAAAAATAAAAAAAATACAACTGAACGTTTAGAGTTAAATAAATTCTGTCCAAAATGTAGAAAAATTACAACTCATAAAGAATCAAAATAATTAGTTACTAATTTTGAAAGGAGGATTTTATGTTTAATATTAATGATATTAAAAACGGTATTACTTTTCTTTACGAAGGCAATATATATCAAGTAATAGACTTTTTACATGTAAAACCAGGTAAAGGTGCCGCATTCGTTAAAGCAAAAATTAAAAATTTAAGAACCGGTTCAATTGTTGAAAAAACATTTAATACTAGTATTAAATTAGAAAAAGCAATGTTAAATAAACAAAATATGCAATACTTGTATGGTAATGGTGAAACATATAATTTTATGAATATGGAAACCTATGAACAAGTAGAACTTACTTCAGATCAACTTGGTGAAGATAGTAAATATTTAAAAGAAGGCGTAAATGTTTATATTACTTTCTATAATGGTGAAATTATCGGTATGGAATTACCAGATAAGATAGAGTATACAGTAGCACATACTGAACCTGCTGTTAAAGGAAATACTACAAATAATGCCCAAAAAGATGCTGAGTTAGATAATGGATTAAAGATTAGAGTACCATTATTTATCGAAGAAGGAGAAAATATTATTGTTTCCACTAAAGATGGGAAATATGATTCTAGAGCATAATTATTATGCTTTTTTTTTGAAAAAATCTTGAATTATTGTTAATAATATGTAAAATAGAAATAGAGGAGTATGTTATAAATATGGTTTTTAATTCAGAAATTTTTTTATTTTTTTTTACCTATAGTATTAATAGTATATTATTTAATTTTTAAAAAAATTAGAATTTATTGGTTATTAATTTGTAGTATCTTATTTTATGCTTATAATAATGTTTTTTATGTTTTACTTTTATTTTTAAGTATTACTCTAAATTATTTATTTGCATTATTAATAGATATTCGAGATAATAAGAAATACAGAAAATTTTTGTTAATTTTTAATATATTTATTAATGTTTTGTTACTGTATTTTTTTAAATATTTTAATTTTACTATTGATATTATTGAAAACTGTTTACAGAAAAATTTAACTTTAACAGATATAATATTACCAGTAGGTATATCATTTTATACATTTCAAGCTATATCATATGTAGTTGATGTTTATCGCCAGAAGGTTGATGTTCAAACTAATATTTTTAAATTTGCTTTATATATATCTTTTTTTCCTCAGTTAGTAGCGGGACCAATTGTTAGATATAGTGATTTTCAAAAAAATTTAGAAGATAATCAGTCTAGTATAGATGATATAGTTAGTGGAATTAAGAGGTTTATTCTAGGACTTGCTAAAAAGGTTATTTTAGCAGATGGTATTGCTGTAGTAGTTGACAGCATTTGGATTCTTCCTTCATCAGATTTAACTGCTTCAATAGCGTGGTTAGGGGCAATTAGTTATGCTTTTCAAATTTATTTTGATTTTTCAGGATATAGTGATATGGCTATTGGTTTAGGTAAAATATTTGGTTTTCATTTGCCGAAAAACTTTAATTTTCCTTATATGGCACGAACTATTACAGATTTTTGGCGTAGATGGCATATTTCTTTATCAGAGTGGTTTAGAGATTATGTTTATATTCCGCTTGGAGGAAATAAGAAAAATCAATTATTTAATATATTTATAGTTTTTTTTTAACAGGAATTTGGCACGGTGCGGGATTAACATTTCTTATTTGGGGAATTTGGCATGCTGCTTTTAATATATTGGAAAAGATATGTAAACGCTTTTCGAAGGAAGTTAAATATAGTTTACCACTTCGTTTTTTGCAACATGTTTATACATTGTTAGTTATATTAATTGGTTGGGTATTATTTAGATCGCCAAATATTAATTCAGCTTTTACTTTTTTAAACGCTATGTTTACTAACGGAGTTAGTAATAATCCAGGATTTAGTATTGGTTGGTTTTTAAGAAAATATAATGTTTTAATTTTATTATTATGTTTATTATTTAGTACACCATTAGTTCCTTTAATATATAATAAATTAAAGTTAAAGATGCCTAAGAATATTATTATGTTATTAGAAAATACTTTAGCGCTTTTATTATTAATAATTATTATAATTACTTTAGTTACATCTAATTATAGTTCATTTATTTATTTTCAATTTTAATGGAGGTTAACTTATGAAGAATGTATGTAATAAAACATTTATTGTTATATTTTTAATAATACTAGTATTACCATTTTTTTTATGAATTTAGAAAAAGATGCTGTTTCTCTATCGGAAAATAGAACTTTAAATAATTTTCCGGAAGTAACTTCTATATTTTCTATATTGTTTGCTGATTTTATAAAAGAATTAAATAGTTGGTTTTCTGATCATATTGGTTTTCGTGATGAAATAATTTCCTTTAAAGCTCGTATGGATTTTAAGTTTTTTGATAAAATTGATACTAGTAATATGTATATTGGTAAAAATGGAGATTTGATTTATGCTGATACATATATTTTAAATAGTTATCAAAATAAAAATGTATTTACAGATGTTGAAATTGAGCATACTATTAAAGGATTTAATACTATTAATGATTATTTTAATATTTTAGGAATAGAATTCTTTTATGTTCCTTGTTATGATAAACATACTATTTATCCTGAACAATTTGTAAACAATGTTTATCGATATCAAGAATTATCTAGAGCAGATCAGATTATATCGGAATTACATAAGAATGGTAATATTAATATGATTGATTTTAAAAATAAGTTGATTACTGCTAAAGATAATCATGCGGTTTATGGTAATTGGTCTGATCCAGCACATTGGACAGATAGAGGGGCCTTTATTGCATATACAGAGATTATGAAACAATTAAATACTAAATATAATGTTAATATATTAAAAGAAGATGATTATAATATAACTTTTAGAAGTTTAGGTTATCTTTTAAATAATAATATTTATAAATATGATTGGTTGGAAGATTTTGAAATACTAGATCCTAAGGCTAGCAAGATCTCTAAAGACATTTTAGGAAATCTAGCTAATGATGATAGACATTCTGTTTACTATAATGCCTCTGTTGATAATGATTTAAAATTATTAATAATTGGTGATAGTTACATTAATTCATATTTAATAGATGATATGGCAGAAAGTTTTAAGTATACATATATGATCTGGAATTCATATTTAGATAATGATGATCTATTAATGACCATAAATAATATCGATCCAGATATTATAATATTAGAAAATGCTGAAAGAATAGATATAATTAGTAGTCTAACGAACCTAGCTGATCGAATAACGCAGAGTAGTTATTGATAATTACTTTGCGTTTTTCTAGTATTTTTGATAAAAATAGTGTAAAATGTTTATAGGAACTATAAGGAGGCAACAATGGGAATATTTGATAAATTAAAAAAAGTGTTTAGTAAAGATAAAGAAGAACAAAAAGAAGTAGAGTTATATACTGAAGGCTTAGAGAAAACTAGAAAAGAGTTTGTTTCTAAATTAAACATATTGAATTTAAAATATACTAAGGTCAATGATGCTTATTTTGAAGAGTTAGAAGAAATTTTAATAATGGCTGATATTGGTGTTAATACAGTAATGAATTTTCTAGATAAATTAAAATCTAGAGTAAAATCTGAACACATTGAAGATTCTAAGGATTTAATGGAAGTAATAGTTGATGAAATGTTTATTATCTATGTTAATAATAGTGTTATTGTAAATAAAATTAACGAAAATCCAGATGGACCTACGGTAGTATTATTTGTTGGTGTAAATGGTGTAGGTAAGACAACAACAATTGGTAAAATAGCGTATCAATTAAAAGAGAAAGGTAAAAAAGTTTTACTGGTTGCGGGAGATACTTTTCGAGCTGGAGCAGTAGAACAAATAATTGAATGGGGAAGTAAAGTTGGATGTGAAGTAGTATCAAAAATAGATGCTGACCCTTCTAGTGTTATTTATGATGGTGTTAGTAAAGCTTTAAATGATAATTATGATTATGTATTAATTGATACAGCTGGTCGTTTACAAAATAAAGTTAATTTAATGAATGAATTAGATAAAATGAATAAGGTAATTGGTAAAATTATACTTGGTGCTCCTCATGAAACATTTTTAGTAATAGATGCAACAACTGGTCAAAACGGTATTAATCAAGCTAAAAGTTTTAAAGAAATAACTAATATTACAGGTATTGTTTTAACTAAATTAGATGGTACAGCCAAAGGTGGAATAGTTCTTGCTATAAAGGAAAATGTAGATATACCAGTTAAATT